>JASBVX010000185.1 GCA_029960865.1 Bacillota bacterium
CACGTGGCAGGGCTGCAAGAGGTTTATGACGCCCTGGGCCGCCCCCCGGTGAGGGCCCATGGTTGGACGCGGCAGGCCCTCCAGGGACCTTTGTCGGGGGTGGTGTTGGGTCCCGACCTAAAGGAAGGCGAACGGGTGGAAGCAGGGGGCCTGGAGGCGAGGGTTCTTCTCACCCCGGGCCATGCGCCGGGGCATGTGTCCTTTTACCTGCCGGGAGAAAAGGTGGTCCTCCTGGGAGATCTCCTGGTGGGAGAGGGTTCGGGGACGGTGGTCATCGTTCCCCCGGAGGGGGATCTTTTGGCCTACGAGGAGAGTTTGAGGAAGGTGGCGGCGCTGGGCGACATCCTGGGGGCGCCGGCCCATGGGGAGCTCATCTTGTCGTTAGGGGAAGGGGCCAGGAAAGCCCTGCAGCACAAAAAAGACCGGGAGCATCAGGTGCTGGCCCTGCTTCAAGCCCACGGCCGGGGAGCCACCCTTGAGGAACTTTCAACGGAGGTGTACGGTGAGAATTTGGGTGAACCGGTGGCCTTTTTGGCTTCCAGGACCCTCCTGGCTCACCTGCTGAAGCTGGAGGCGCAAGGGCAGGCGCGCCAGGATGGAGAAGGGAGATGGTTTTCTGTCGGGGAAGGCTTATGACGTGATTGTGGTGGGGGCAGGGGCGGTGGGGATGAGCGCTGCCCGCAGCCTTCTGGCCCAGGGGGTGGAGCGCATCGCGGTGGTGGAGCGGGAGGGACCCGCCGCCGGTTCCACATCCCGAGCGGCCGGGATCGTGTCCGTCCTCACCTGGGATGAGCATGACGCCCTTTTGGTGAAGCGTTCCGCCGAGATCTACCGGGATCTGGCAGCCCGATTTCCGGGGCGCTTTCGCTACCACGGCGACGGTATGGTGACGGTGGCCAACCGGGCTGCGACGGTGGAGGCCATGGAGCCGCGGATCGCCGCCTTGCGGGAGGTGGGGCTGGAAGTGCAGGAGTTGAGCTGCGCCCAGGCCCAGGAGCGCTGGTCCGACCTTGTGGTGGAGGATGCCCAAGCCATCTGGTACACGCCGGGGGATGGGCAAGTTTACGGCTATGATTATGTGCAGGTGGTCCTGGATGAGATGCAGGGCCAGGTGGATTTCTACTTCCATCATCCCTTGCAAGAGATTCTGCAGGAGGGGGATCGGGTGGTGGGGGTGCTGGCAGGTGACGTCACCCTCTCGGCTCCCAGGGTCCTTTTGGCCACGGGAGTCTGGACCCGCAAGGTGCTGGGCCCCATGGGCATGGAGATACCCATCAAGCCCTATCGCACCCAGATCTCCGTTTGGACGGCGGACAGCCCGGTGCGGCTTCCTATCCTCCACGACCTGGACCTGGGGTTCTACTGGGTCCCCGACGGCCAAAAGATCATCTTCGGGGACGGGACGGAGCATGTGGAGTCGGACCCTTATGACTGGAAGGATTTCAACGACGAGGAGTTCATCCTCGCGGCGGGAGAGCGTTTGGCGAAACGTTTTGTCCACGGCCAGGAGGTGCGCCTCCAGGGAGGTTGGGCGGGCCTTTGCGATGCCACCCCCGACCGCCATCCCCTCTTGGGAGCCTACGGACCGGAAGGGCTTTTCTTGGCGGTGGGCTTCAACGGCTTCGGCATCATGAGGGCGCCGGCCGTGGGAGAAGAAGCGGCGCGGTTGGTCCTCGGAAAGGAATCCTTCCTTCCCATGGAGAAATACGGTGCAGTGCGGTTCCCCTCGTGGGTGGACTTCCCCATTACGGAAGGGTTCAACGTGGTGAGCTGATATGGATGCCTGGGCGTTTTTGGAAAGGCTGATGACCTTTCCCCACCGCGGGTCCACCACCCGCGAGGAGGCCCGGGCGGCCGCCTGGCTCAAAGAGAAGCTGGAAGCCATGGGGGGAGCGGTGGAGGTGGACTCCTTCCCCGCCCCTTCCGATACCCTCTACCGGGGGCCGGCCCGGGTGGCGTTGCTGCTGTCCCTGGCCCTCCTTCTGGCCCCCCTGGCGCCGGCGGTGCGCTGGGGGGGATTTCTTCTGGCGCTGGTTCTCCTCTCCCTTTTGGTGGGAGAGCTCCAGGGAAGCCTGACCTGGGACCTGGACCGCCTGTTGCCCAAGAAGCGAAGCCAGAATGTGGTGGCGCGCTTTGGGAGGGGGGAGCCAGCCTTCATCCTGATGGCCCATTACGATACGCAAAAGGGGAGCTGGCTTTTCGCGCCGCGGCTGAAAAAGGGACTGCGGCCCCTTTTCCTTGGGGTCTATCTCCTCTTTTTCGCAGCCCCCCTTCTCCTCCTCTGGGGTCACGAGGAAGCCATGGCAGCCGGTGGGATGCTTCTCCTGGCGGCCGCCTTTTCGTTTTGGGGCGCGTTTCGTTGGGGAAGGCCGGTGCCCGGGGCCAACGACAACGGGAGCGGCACCGCCCTGGTTCTCTCCCTAGCTGAGATCCTGGGAAAGGTAGAGAACCTTTCCTTTTGGGCCCTCCTGACGGGTGCGGAGGAAGTGGGGGAACGAGGAGCCAAAGCTTTTTTGCGCCGCTATGGGCGTCATGTGCCGAAGCGGCCTCTGGTGGTCAATCTGGATAATCTGGGGGCGGGGGGCATGAGGCTTCTGGAAAGGGAAGGGGCCCTCTGGCCTCTTCCCTACCCCGCCACCTGGCGGGCGCTGGCGGAGGAAGTGGCGGAGAAGGAAGGTGTCCCTATGCGTCCCCTGGGTTCCCTTCTCCTCCACACCGACGGGCTTCCTTTTTTGAAAGAAAAATGGCCCTCCCTCACGTTCTGCGCCACCTTGCCTACCGGGGAGATCCCCCATTACCACCATGCCAGCGATGTTCTAGAGCACGTGGATCGGGAGCTCTTGCGCCAGGAGGAGCAGTTTCTCCTGGCCTTTCTCCGGCGGCTGGGGTGAAGGGGAGTCTAAAAAGGGTTGCCAGCTCTGGAAAGTAAAATTGCCCTTTATTCCTTTTTTTAAGTAAAATATACCCATGAAGCTGAGCCAATGGGCCAAAAAGCGCGGCATCACCTACAAAACGGCGTGGCGCTGGGTGCGGGAAGGCAAAATGCCCGTGCCGTTTGAAATCACCCCCTCGGGCACGATCCTC
>JASBVX010000186.1 GCA_029960865.1 Bacillota bacterium
CCTCCCTGATGCCCACCCTGCGCCATGAGATCTTGAGAGTTCTGGGAGAATACCTGGATGTGGATGAAACGACGGCCCAGGTCCAGTGGGATCGCCATGGCGACAAGGTGACCCTGACGGCCTCCATCCCCGTGAAGCGGGTGAAGCGCAGCGTTTAAGGGCGGGCATCTCAGGCTGGAGCTCCTGGCTCCCCCCCGGGTTCTGGACGAAGGCCGCCAGTATGCCCTGATGGGCCGGGTGCAGGAGAAGATGTCCCTTCTGATCCCAGAGGGCCTCCTTCTCTCCGCCCTGGTGGAAGGGCGCCATATTTACCGTTCCTTCGCCCTCCTCAGCGACGAAGGCCTGGCCGAAGGAAACTGCACCTGCCGCCGCCCTTTCCCCTGCCCCCATCTGCTGGCCCTCCTCCTGGACTACCAGGAGGATCCCGGCTCCTTTGCCGACCTCACCCTGGTGGGGTCCCTTTTGGAAGAGGTTCCTTCCCTCTGGCAGCAGGCCCTGGAGGATTTTCTCCGCCAGGGACCGGAGGCGTCTTTCCTCGAAATGCTGTGGGAAAGGGTCCGGGCATCCCACCGGGAAGGGGAGAGGTGGCTCCACCTCCAGCCCCTTCGCCCCCGCGCTTACGCCCTCCAGCTCTGGCGGGAGGCAAAGGACCAAGTCCTTTCCACCCTTCCCCCCTCTTCCCCCAAATACGCCCTTTCCCTGGCCCGCCTTCTCCTCTGGGGGCGAAAGTTGCAGCTGGTGGAGGCCGATGATCTCTGGGGCCTTCTTCTGGGAGCCTTCAAGGGGAGGGGGACGGGAGAAGGGGATCCCTCCCTCCCGGAGGCGGTGGCCCCCCTCCTGGGTTACCTTTCGGAAAAGGAAAGGGGCCTCCTCCTGCGCCTTCTTTCCTCCCTCTCCCGGGGCTTCGCCCCGCAGGAGAAAGCCCGCTTCGCCTCCCTTTTAGAAAAGGAGCTGGCCCAGGCTCACCTGTATGAAATCGCTTCCCCGGGGAAGGTAAGCCGGCGCCCTGCCCTGGCAGCGGCCCTGGCCCGCTGGTACCGGCTCTTCGGGCGGCACCGGGAGGAGCTTTCGGTGTGGCAGCGCCACGGGGATCTTCCCTTGGCCCCGGAAGGAAAGGTGCGGGCCCTGGAAGCCATGAAGGATTGGCCGGCCATGGCGGAAGAAGCCAAGAAGGGGTTGCGGGAGGCGCCCGCGGAGAAGGTTTTCTGGTTCCGCCGCCAGTGGGCCCGGGCCCTCATGGCCCAGGGGCGGCATGAAGAGGCATGGCCCCTCTTCCTCTTGAATTTCGAAGAGGGTCTTACCTGGCGGGCCTACCAAGACCTCAAGGAAGCGGCGCAAAAGGCCGGCCAGTGGGATGGCGTCCGCCTGCGGGCGGCCCGGCTGCTGGCCCGCGCTTACTGGCCTCCCAAGGGGAGGGAAATGGCCTTGAAGGTGGCGGGCGCCCTGGCGCAAGAGACGCCTCTCTTGGGTCTGCGCTATCTCAAAGCCTGCCGGGAGGCATGGCCGGAAATGGCTTCGCTCTTTTCCGATGCGGCTCAGGCGCTCCTGGATTGGGGACCTCCTTCTTGGAAGACTTTTTGGGAAGGGGAGGAAGGAGAAGAAGGGCAAGAAGAAGGAGAGTGACAGGGGGAGAAGACGCATAAGAGAAGGCCCCGGTTTCCTTCAGGGAAACCGGGGCACCTACGTTCCTAGGGGTCCCCCATCACAGGGGCAGGAGAGGGATCAGGAGCAGGGCCACGATGTTGACGATTTTGATCATGGGGTTGATGGCCGGGCCGGCCGTATCCTTGAAAGGATCCCCCACCGTGTCGCCGGTGACGGCGGCGGCGTGGGCTTCCGAACCCTTCCCCCCGTAATGCCCGTCTTCGATGTACTTCTTGGCGTTATCCCAGGCGGCCCCGCCGCTGGTCATCTGGATGGCCAGGAAGAGACCCGTCACGATGACCCCGACCAGCATGCCCCCCAGGGCCACCGGCCCCAAGAGGAAGCCCACCAGGATGGGGCTCAGGACAGGGATCAGGGAGGGAACCATCATCTCCCGCAGAGCAGCCCTAGTGACGATGTCCACCGCCCGGGCATAATCGGGCTGAGCTTTGCCTTCCATGATCCCGGGGATCTCCCGGAACTGGCGGCGCACTTCTTCTACCACCTGCCCCGCAGCCCGTCCTACCGCTTCCATGGAGAGAGAGCTGAAGAGGAAGGGGAGGATGCCCCCCAGGAACAGGCCTACCAGGACGTAGGGATCCCCCAAATCGAAGGTGAAGAGCTGGCCCGTGACCCGCACGATCTCTTCCACGTAGGCGTTGAAGAGGACCACGGCCGCCAGACCTGCCGAAGCGATGGCATAGCCTTTGGTGACGGCCTTGGTGGTGTTCCCCACCGCATCCAGGGCATCGGTCACATGGCGGACCTCATCCGGGAGCCCCGCCATCTCGGCGATGCCGCCGGCGTTGTCGGTGATGGGGCCGAAGGCGTCCAGGGTCACGATGATGCCCGTGAGGGAGAGCATGGCCATGGCGGCCACTCCCACGCCGTAGATCCCCGCCAGCCAGTAGCTGACCAGGATGGCGGCCACTACGGTGAGGACGGGCAAGGCGGTGGCCCGCAGGCCCACTGCCAAACCCGCGATGATGTTGGTGGCATGCCCTGTCTGCGAGGCTCGGGCGATGCCCCGCACCGGGCCGTGATTGGTCCCGGTGTAGTAGTCGGTGATGACGATGATGGCCACCGTCACCAGGATGCCCACGATGGAGCTCCAGAAAAGGGCCATCCAGCCGCCCCTGATGGTGGCATTCCCGGCCATGGCCACCCATCCCATGAGCTCCTTGGAGGCGAAAAAGAAGCCGATGGCGCCCAGGATGGCTGAAACGGCCACGCCCCGGTAGAGGGAACTCATGATGCGGCCTTCCCCTGCCGAGCGGGTGACGGCCACTCCGATGATGGAGGCCACCGCCGCGACGGCCCCAAGGGCCAGGGGATAGAAAAGGGTTTCCAGGCGTCCTTCGAAGATCAGGTAACCGAGGAGCATGACGGCCACCGCCGTCACGCCGTAGGTTTCGAAGAGGTCGGCCGCC
>JASBVX010000187.1 GCA_029960865.1 Bacillota bacterium
GCCGTTCCGGCGGCACCCGGGTCATGTCCCGGTCGCCGAAAAAGATGCGCCCCTCAGTGGACTGGTAAAGTCCCGCCAGGAGGAAGAGGGTGGTAGACTTGCCGCATCCCGAGGGGCCTAAGAGACCGACGAGCTTTCCCTTTGCCAAAGTGAGGGTCAAGCGGTCCAGGGCCGTGACGGGGCCAAAACGCATGGTGACTTCTTGAAGGCGAACCTCCACGTCATCTGCCCCCTCGCCCCCAAAGGGTAGCAGATGGCTCCGCAGCCGCCGGTTAACGTCATATCATCCCCTCTTTAAAGAAGCTCCATCCTCCCTCGCCCTGGGAGAGGAAAGTCCAGAACCAAGATGGCCTTGCCGTATAGGGTCCCTGAGCACCGTGCATCCGGACAGTCCTGGAGTATACCGTGGGAGGCGTACCGCTAGGATCCCTCTTTCACGTGGTGTAGGGGGCACGGCGGGATGGGTTAGGGCACGATTCACGGATATCGTCGGCGTCCTGCAGGCGCTGGCGGAAGGGAAGCCCTGACCGAAGTTCATGACCTCTTGCGTGTCATCGTGCATCGTGGGCGAGGGGTCGGGCGCCGGCGCGCGCAAGAGCTGATGGCCTAGCCGGGGTGCCAACGGGACGGCATCGTGGCCGATGGGGAGGTGCGGCGGCTAGGAACCATGGAGACCGAGAATGACGGTGGGTTGGTCCAGCAGATGATCCGGCCAGGAACCGCATGGAGCCAAAGGGGTGCCCTTCACATGGGGTGTCTGAGAGCTGCCAAGGTCCATGGCGAGGTGGAGCCGTACGGGCCGCTGGAGGGGGTACGCAAAGGGGAGGTCCTGGCCCACTGGCCGGTGAAGGGCATCTCAAGGGAACGGCCGCGCATTGGGAGCCGGCTAGGGGTTGCAGTTGTGTTGACCGGCCTTCTGCGATCCAGTGGGTCCAGATGTTGCACCAATGCAAAGCCTTACCGGTCCTGGCATAAAGCCGGTGGGATCCGGGTCGAGGGGACCCACCCACTGAAACTTGACGGGCACAAGAGCCCACCACTTCTTGACAGTTGATTCTGAGTCCTGGCATTGTTTTTATGGCGCGCCATATTTTTGGAGAGTAACGAAGGGATTATATGGGTGGTGTGGTTATGATCATCTTCCCGGATGTCATCATTTACATTCGGGAACAACAGCCAGAACCCCGCGGAAGCGCGCCCCGCTGGCCATCTTAAATCGTAGAAACCTTGATACGAAGGCCAAGAGGAGGCATGGCATTGTGTCTCGTGTCTTGTTGCTTGGGGATCAGGGTTTAACATTTGACACGACTCCTTATACTGTAATGCCCTTTAATGGCGGCTCCCTTCACGTCCCGAAGGAAAGAGAGGTGAACGTCGGGACAATACTCGGTCATATCGCTTCTTGGCGTGAGGCATTCAGCGACTTCGCATCACCTGACCTTCTCTTCTCGTGGAGCCACCCAGACGTGGCCAACCTAGGCGACCTCGAGACTTATTCGCCCAGTGATCCACTGAACTTTGCTACGGCCATGGCCAATGCACCTGAGCCGGCTTGGCTTCAACGATTTGTCGAGAAACTGGACCTGACAGGTGACATAGCACCGCTCCTAAGAGCACCCGCTTAAGAAAAGGTGGTGAACCATTGGACCCATCCTTTTGGACGAGAGGCGTCTGGCGCTATCCGGACTTTCGCCTCTACTGGCTGGCCGCTAGCACGTCTTCCTTCGGATCCGTCATGTCGGCCTACGCCCTTCCCATGGCCGTGGTCATTACCTTCCATGGAGGTCCCCAAGATACCGCCCGCCTCATGGTATTCCAGGCGGTGGGAGGCCTTCTGGGGGCCCTTCTGGCAGGGTTCCTCGTAAAAGCCAGAGCCGGCCAAAGGGTCCTGGTGGCATCCTACGGGGCCATGGTGGCCGTGCTGGCGGTACCACCTCTTCTCTTTTGGGCCGGCCACTTAAAGCTCTGGCATCTCTTGGCCCTTCCCTTTTTCGTGGCTTTCGCCGCCTCCTTTGGCGCCGCCGGCCAGCCCCTCATCCTCCCCCGGATCGTCCAAACCCATGAGATCCCCGAAGCCAACAACCAAGTCTGGATCGGCGTCGGGATCTCCCTGGCGGCAGGCCCAATCCTGGCCGGCTTTCTGGTTCATTTCATCACGCCCGTAAACGTCATCGGCGTGGTGAGCCTCCTCTACCTCTTCTCGGCCGCGGCCATTTCCAAGCTGCACCTCCGAGAAGAAGCCCAAGGAGAGGAGGGCCCCTCCGCCAAGACCCCCGGGTGGACCCATCTCATTGGCTCCATCGCCTGGTCCCTTCGGCACCCGTCGGTGGCCGCCCTTCTCTTCGCGAAATTCGGGGGGGTCCTCTTCACGGGCATGGCCGGGACCGTGGCCATGTACTACCGGCTGGAGGGCCTCCAGCTTTCCCCCGCCGAAGTGGGCTTCATCGGCTCCCTCACCAGCCCGGGGTTTCTCCTGGGCCCCCTCATGACAGGGCTTCTCGTCCGCCGCCTGGGGCCGGGACGGGTGGCGCTCGTGGGAGCCATTGGGGTGGGCCTGGGGAGCCTCGCCCTTCCCGCCGCTCGCGGGACCCTTTTGGCCATCTTTGCCATCTTGGTGGTGGGGGGCATCTTGGGAGATATGGCCGCCATGGCCTATGGTTCCATGGAACAGGCTCTTTATCAGATGATCGTCCCCTCGCAAAGAAGGCCCCAGGTGGCCTCCTTCCAGGTCACCCTCTCGAACCTTGGCACCCTCCTTGGACCCCTTCTCGGCCTCGCCATGACCCAGTCCCTTCCTTCCGTCACCATCCTCTGGATCAGCGGGGCCGGGATGGTCCTCACAGCCCTTCCCATGGCCTTCACCCCCCTCATGCAACGGGTGCCCGTCCCGGCGCCAGAGGAGGGGCAACGGGCTCCGTCGGTGGAAACCACCCCTTAAACCCGAAGACCCCCAGGGAGGGGAACTCCCTGGGGGTCTTTAACTCTTTTCCTCGTGGGGGAAAAGAGCTAAAATCCGAAACGTCTGCTTTTTCAACAGCTCCTTTCGAC
>JASBVX010000188.1 GCA_029960865.1 Bacillota bacterium
CGAGGTCCGGGATGTTGTAGCCCATTCGCAAGGATGTGGCGAGAGCCCGGAAGAGGCGGCGGTGGTTCCTCTTACAACCCCCCGGCTTTAGCCGTGGGGAGGTTCAGGAGCCCAGCCCCCACCCCTGGCCACCCTCATGAAAGAGCTGTATGATCCCCTCTTGGAGGCTTCTAGAGCCTTCAAGGAGGTTATCCCTTGGCACTGAGCGTTGGCATCGTCGGCCTTCCCAACGTCGGCAAATCCACCCTCTTCAACGCCCTTACCCGTGCACGCGCCCTGGCGGCCAACTACCCCTTCGCCACCATCGAACCCAACGTGGGGGTCGTCCCTGTCCCCGACCAAAGGCTCGATACTCTGGCCGGCCTCTTCAAACCCCCCAGCGTCATTCCCGCCAGCGTCCGCTTTGTGGACATCGCCGGTCTGGTGAAGGGCGCTTCTCAGGGCCAGGGGTTGGGCAACCAGTTCCTCCACCACATCCGGGAAGTGGACGCCATCGTCCATGTGGTCCGCTGCTTCGAAGACGAAAGCGTCATCCACGTGGAAGGCAGCGTCGACCCCGTCCGGGATGCCGACATCATCGAAACGGAACTCATCCTCGCCGATCTGGAAACCCTGGGGCGCCAACACCAGAGGTATGAAAAGCAGGCCCGTCTGCGGGAAAAGGGGGCCGCCGAAGCTTTTCAACTGGTGGAGCGTTTGGAAAAGGCCCTTGGGGAAGGAAGACCCCTTCGCTCCCTTTCCTTGACCGATGAAGAAAGGGACCTCTTGGCCTCCTGGCACCTTTTGACGGCCAAACCCCTCCTCTATGTGGCCAACGTCCCTGAGATCCACGCCGCCCATCCTGAGGAAAACCCCTACTATCGCGATCTTCGCACATACGCCGGCTCCGACCCCATCATCCCCATCTCTGCCGGTATTGAAGCGGAACTGGCAGAACTCTCTCCAGACGATCAAAAGGCCCTGTTGGAGGATCTAGGCTTCCAGGAACCGGGTCTCCACCGCCTCATCGGGGAAGCCTACCGGCTCTTGGGCCTCATCACCTTTTTCACCGCCGGCGAAAAAGAGGTCAGGGCCTGGACCATCCGCCGGGGCACCCCTGCGTCTTCTGCTGCCGGGGAAATCCACTCCGACATGGAAAGGGGCTTCATTCGGGCCGAAGTCATCCCCGCCGAGGACCTTTTGGAAGCCGGCTCTTGGGCCAAAGCGAGAGAAAAAGGCCTCATCCGCCTGGAAGGCCGAGATTACCTCGTCCAGGATGGGGATGTCCTCTACATCCGCTTCGCCGTCTAGAGAAGCCTTTGCATCTCGCCGATCTCTTCCTCGATGGGGAGTACCCCACTAATGCACTGCCCGATGTCAAGGTCCCCCCCTTGCGCCCGGGCCATGGGCATCCTTTGGGGAAAAGAGCTTTCTCGTCCCGGCTGCGATCCCAGCCCATCCTCCGCCCTGCTTTCTCCAGGCATTTCCTCTAAAAAGATTTCCTCTTGGGGGCGATAACAGCTTTAGGATAACCGACATTCTTCGACAGAAAGGCAGGGATGGGTCATGCTCCGCATCGCCCTCACCTCCCTCCTGGGAGAAGCCATCCTGGCCCAAAGCATCGTCAGCCCCCAAGGAACGCTGATCGTCCGGGAAGGGACCCCCTTGACACCCCCCCTTGTGGAAAAGCTCCGGACCAAGAACATCACCCACGTCATCATCCAAGAGCCCGGCACCGAGACCATCCAGGTGGTGGAGCCCCTCTCCACCCGAACTTACTGGCTCCTCCGGGACCTGGCCCGGGATCTGTTGCAAGCCCTCGGGCGAGAGAAAGGTCTGCCCAACGGCATCTCCGCCCTGCAAAAGGCCATCCCCGCCGCGCTGGAGGAAACCCTCCAGGCACCTCCCTTCGTCCTCTATCCCCTGGCGGGCGACCAGGAAGACCTCTTCGCCATCCGCGCCGTCAACACCGCCTGCCTGGCCGTCTACACGGGGAAATCCCTTTTCCCCCAGGGAGAGCTCCATTCCCTGGCCCTCAGCGCCTTTTTGCAGGACCTGGGGCTCTTTCGCTTGCCTCCATCCCTCTTGGAAAAGGCTCTCCAGGAAGGCCACGCCCTGGAGGAGGATCCTGGCTTTCAGCCCCATGTGAACTTCTCCCTCGGCCTCATCCAAAAGCATCTTCTCATCAGCGCCCACGCCAAAAAGATCGTGGCCCAACACCACGAGCGCTGGGACGGTTCCGGGTATCCCCTGGGGACGGCCGGGGAAGAGATCCATCCCCTGTCCCGATGGATGGCCATCGTGGACAGCTACCTCTCCCAGATCCTCCGGGTGGGAAAGGCCGTCCTTCCCCACGAAGGGTTGGAATGGCTCTTCGCCGGCGCCGGCTTCCTCTATGACCCCGAGATGGTCATGACCTTCCGGGATCGGGTGCCCCTCTACCCTCCCGGCCTGGAAGTGAAGCTTTCCAGCGGAGAAATCGGCATCATCGCGGGGCCCGGCGCCCATCCCTCCCGACCCCGGGTTATCGTCATCCGCGATCCCCAGGGAGGGCCCCTGAAACCCCGGGAGGTCGACCTCTCCTCGGAACTGCAACTGATGATCGTGGAGGTGCGCTGAATGGCGAGCCATGACTGGTTGGTGGATATCTTTGTCCAGAGCGCGCAGGAAATCTTCTCCTCCCTGGGGATCTCCGTGCAGAAAAGCGGGGAACCGGTTCTTCTCTCCCGGCCTCCCCTGCCCCATCCCATCAGCATCGCCGTCTCCCTCCACGGCGCTCTCGAAGGGATCGCCTGCTACGGCATGCCGGTCAGCACCGCCGAAAAGGTGGCCGCCGCCATGCTGCAAGGCATGGCGGAAGACACGTCCCCTTTCGAGTCGGCCCTGGCCCAAAGCGCCCTGGCGGAGCTGGGCAACATGATCACCGCTCGGGCGGCCATCCTCTTGGGAAGCAACGGGGAAACCTGCGACATCTCCGTACCCATGGTGGTCCTGGATGCCCAAAAGATCGTGGCGGGCTCCAGCTGGCCCCAGCTCGTGGTACCCCTCACCTCTCCCTTG
>JASBVX010000189.1 GCA_029960865.1 Bacillota bacterium
GCCCAGTACAGCGAGACCATCCCCCCCAACTACGTGGCCGATCAGGATCCGGCTCCGGGAACGGCGGTGAAGAAGGGGCAGCGGGTGACCCTCTTCCCCTCCCAGGGGCCCGAATGGGTGGAGGGGGGCGTGCCCGATCTCCGGGGCATGTCCTTGCGGGATGCTCAGCTGACCCTGGTGAACCACCGCCTGCAGAGCGAGGTGGAAAGCCGCTACGATGACGAGGTTTCCAAGGACGCGGTTATCACGAGCCGCCCTGGGCCGGGGGAACCCATCCGGGTAGGGGACAAAGTGGTCCTTCTGGTGAGCCTGGGCCCGGAACCCCGCCCCGTGACGGTACCCGATGTGGTGGGCCTCATGGCGGATGAAGCCCGGGGAGAGCTGGAAAGCGTGGGCCTCAAGGTGGGTGAGGTGACATCCCGCCTGTCGGGCCAGCCCAAGGATGTGGTGGTGGAGCAAAAGCCTGCCCCGGGAGGCACCCTTATGGCGGGAGACGCGGTTGACCTGGTGGTGTCAGCCGGGTGTGAGAACAGCCGCAATTACCAGGTGACGCCCCCCGAAGAGCGCTACAGCGGCGATGTAACGGTGACGGCCTATGTCCAGGATCAGGAGGGGCGCCGCCGGATCTTCCAGGGAACCACCCCCAGCGGGACCTCCCTCACCCTCCCGGTCTGCTGGGCAGGCGACCATGGGGTCCTGCAGATCTACTTCAATGGGGAGCTGGCCCAGGTGGTGGCCCTGCCGTGAAAGGCCGGGTGGTGAAGATCTGGAACCAGTGGGTCACCGTCATGGTGCCGGAAGGGCCTGTCCTGGCCCGGCCCCGGGGGAAGCTCTCCTCGGCCCGGGTTCTGGTGGGGGATGAAGTGGAGGTGGAGCTTCTTCCCGATGGCCGGGGAATCATCCGCCGGATCGAAGCGCGCCGCAATCAACTGGAGCGGCCTCCTGTGGCCAACGTGGATCGCCTCCTGGTGGTCTTCAGCTGGGAATCCCCCAAGGTGGCCCCGGAATGGGTCGATCGCGTCCTTTTGCAGGGGGAGTGGCGCCGGCTGGCCATGGCCCTCTTCCTCAACAAGGGAGATCTCCTGGTTGGGGAACGAAGAGAAGAAGGGGAGAGATTTCTTTCGCTGTACCGGCAGGCGGGGTATCCCGCCTGGATGGGGAGCGCCCGGGAAAAGGAAAACCTGGAGCCGGTGGAGGGCTTTCTGGCAGGGGAGGGGATCACCGTCCTGGCGGGGGAGAGCGGGTTGGGAAAAACCCGGCTCTTGAACGCCCTCTACCCGGGCCTGGAGCTGAAATCAGGGGTGGTCAGCGAAAAGACGGGCCGCGGCCGCCACACCACCCGCCACCCCCAGCTCCTTCCCACGGGGAAAGGGTGGGTGGTGGATACCCCCGGGTTCAGCCGCCTTTTCCTTCCCCCGGTGGAGCCCCACGAACTGGGGCGCCTTTTTCCCGAGATGCGGGAGCGGGCTCAGGAGTGCCGGTTCCGCGACTGCCTGCACCGGACGGAGCCGGGATGTGCCGTCCGGGAAGCGGTCCATAGGGGCGAGGTGGACGAGAGTCGCTTTGGGCGTTATCTTCAGTTCCTAGAGGAGCTCTTGGCAGAAAGGAAGAAAACCTTTTGATCCTGGCACCCAGCCTTCTGGCAGCCCCCCTGGATGACCTCGGCCAGGCAGCGAAGGAGATGGAGGAAGCGGGAGCCACCTGGCTCCACCTGGACATCATGGACGGCCATTTTGTCCCCAACTTGACTTTTGGGCCGGGGACGGTGGGCGCCTTAAAGGAAAGGGTCGCTTCGTTCCTGGATGTCCATCTAATGGTGGAAAACCCTTCTTTTTGGATCGAACCGTTTGCCGCCGCCGGGGCCGATCTTTTGACCATCCACATCGAGGCCGATCGCCATCCCCAAAGGACTCTTGCGGCCATCCGCAAAAAGGGCCTCAAAGCAGGCCTCGCCCTTTCCCCTGCCACCCATGAATCGGCCCTGGAGTACCTCTGGAACGACCTGGACCTCGTCCTTCTCATGACGGTCAACCCTGGCTTTGCTGGCCAGGCTTTCTTGGAGCCGGTGCTGGAAAAGATCCGGCGGGTGCAGGCGAGGGCCAAAGCCTTGGGCTGGGAAGGTTTCATCCAGGTGGATGGCGGCGTGGACGAAAAGACAGGCCCCCTTTGCCGGGCGGCAGGAGCCCAGGTGCTGGTGGCCGGGAAGGCCATCTTTGGCCGGCCCGATCCCAAGGAAGGCTTCCGGAGCCTGACCCTTCGGCTACAAGGAGATGAAGCCCATGGATGAGATGGTCAGGGGCCTTCTTTTTGATGGGCAATTCCGCTTTCTGGCCGCAGTCAGCACCGCCACGGCCGAGGAAGCCCGCCACCGCCACGATCTCTGGCCCACCGCCGCGGCCGCCCTGGGACGGAGCCTGACGGCCGCCGGCCTCATGGCCTTCGATCTGAAGGGGGAGGGGGCCATCACCCTTCGCATTCAGGGAGGCGGGCCTCTGGGAAGCCTGGTGGCCCAGGGGCGGCGGGAGGAAGAAGCCAGCGCTGTGGATGTCCGGGGCTACGTGGGGCGCCATCACGTGGATCTGGACCTCAAGGACGGAAAGCTGGATGTGGGCCGGGCCGTGGGGGAAGGAAACCTTTACGTGGTGCGCCACGAGGGAGCCCGGACCTTTACCGGAGCGGCCCCTTTGGTTTCAGGAGAAATCGCGGAGGATCTGGCCTATTACTTTCAGCAGTCGGAGCAACGATCTACGGCGGTGGCTTTGGGGGTCCTGGTGGCCCCTGGGGGAGAGGTGCAGGCAGCCGGGGGATTCATCATCGAGCGGCTTCCGGGAGCCCAGGAAGAAGCGGCGGCGGCCCTCGAAAAAGGCCTCCAGAGCCTGGGGCGGGTGACGGAGAAGCTGCGCCAGGGCTACGGGCCCCTGGATCTCATGG
>JASBVX010000190.1 GCA_029960865.1 Bacillota bacterium
CGGCGGCCGTTTCCCCCTCCGCTTCCTCGCCGGGATCTCCTTGCGCCAAAATTTCCCGCACGGCCTCCTCATTCCATCCCTGGCCTCGCAGGATGGCGGCCCGCTGCAACCGGCCGAACGCCTCGGGGGTGAGGCCCCGCAGATCCCCTTCCTGGCGGATGGAACCGATCTCGGGAAAGGTGGCCAAAAGCTGCCGCACGGCGTAGGGGCGGAGCCCTAGCCGCTGGCACACATCTTCCAGGGCGATCAGTTCTTGGGCGGACAAAGGACTTCCCTTCCTCTTCAGGGCTTTTTCAGCAGAGAGGATCGGAAATCCTTCTTGCGCTGCAGGATTTCCTCCACCACCGCCAGAGGCGCCCAGACGGTTCCCAGGGGTACCCTTTCCTCCGGCGAATGAAAATCGGTGCCCCCCGTCGCCATCAACCGGTGTTCTTTGGCCAAACGCAAGTAGCGCTCCCGCTCCTCAGGCCGATGGTCGGGATGGAGGGCCTCAATGCCTTCCAGGCCGGCCTCCAGGAGATCCGGCAAGACAGTGTCATCGCCGAAGGTGCCCGGATGGGCCCACACCGTGAGGGCTCCCGCCGCCCTGAGCTTTTGCAGAACTTCCCCGGTAGGGAGATCCGGTTTCGGGACGAAGGCAGGTCTCCCCCGCGAGAGAAAACGGGCAAAAGCCTCCTCGGGTCGGCTCACCACGCCCCGGGCTGCCAGGGCTCTGGCCACATGCATCCTCCCGGGCTGCCCGCCCTGCACCTGGGCCCAGAGCTCTTCTTCCGTCAAAGGGACTCCCAGATCGCGCAGCTTTTCCATGATGACGATGATCCGCTTGCGGCGGGCCTCCTGCATTTGGGTCAGGAGGCTTTGCAGGGCCGGATGGCCTTTATCCGGGAAGTAGCCCAGGATATGAAGGCTCCGCCCCCTGATGGAGGAGGAGACTTCGATCCCCGGAACCACCTGGACGCCTTCCTTGAGGCCGGCTTCGAGGGCCTCTTCCCATCCCGCTACCGTATCGTGATCCGTCACGGCGACGGCGGCCAACCCTGCCCGGGCCGCCATGGCCACCAGCTCCGCCGGGGAAAGGGTTCCGTCGGAAGCGCGGGTATGGGCATGAAGGTCGGCCCGTTCCTCGGCGGACATCAGTGGATGACCTCCCCAAAGACCCGGAGGAAATTTCCCCCCAAGACCTTCTTCACCACATCCTCGCCATAGCCCCGGGCCAAAAGCCCTTCGGTGAAGCGGGGGAAAAAGGAGGCGTCCTCCAGACCTTTGGGGGCGCGGGAGATGCCGTCGAAGTCGCTCCCCAGCCCCAGGTGATCGGGGCCCACCAACTGGAGGATGTGCTCGGCATGGTCCAGGACATCGTCGAGGGTGGCCTCGCCCCCCTGGGTGAGGAAGCCGGCGTAGAAGTTCAGCCCCATGACGCCCCCTCGTTCGGCCAGGGCTTTGATCTGTTCGTCTTTAAGGTTGCGGGGATGGTCACAGAGGGCACGGGCATTCGAATGGCTGGCGATAAAAGGTTTGGTGGCGATGGAGACCACATCCCAAAACCCCTTTTCGGAAAGGTGGGACACATCCACCATCATCCCCAGGCGTTCCATCTCCCTGACCGTTTCCACCCCCAGGCGGGTGAGGCCGCCTCCGGTTCCTTCCTCCCCCACCCCATCGGCCAGGTCGTTGCGGCCGTTCCAGACAAGCCCCATGGCCCTCCCTCCCAGGCGGTGGAAGATCCGGAGCCGTGCCAGATCCCGGCCCATGGGCTCGGCCCCTTCGATGCTCAAAAGGGCCCCTACTTTACCTTCCCGTTTCGCCCGGCGCATATCCTCCGTGGTCAAGCAGAGGACCATCTCATCCCGATGGGCTTCGATTTCCCGGTAAAAGGCGTCCAGCATCTGCAGGAGCCGAGGCAAGGAACGCTCGTGGTGGTATTCCGGCGCCACAAAAAGTGCGAAAATCTGGAGGTTTACGCCCCCTTCCCTGAGGCGGGGAAGATCGATATGGCCTTCCCCGGTCCGGGGGGTGAGATGGCGGCGACCGTCCGTCCAGTCCAGGACTGTGTCACAGTGGGCGTCGACGACGAAGCTTTCTTCGTGAAGGGATGCCATGAGCTACTCCTCCTCTTCCCGTTCCAGAATGGGCCGGATGGAAAGGGCTTTTCCGGTTTCCTGGTCCACTTCGATGAGGGCGGCGGCAAGCTGGGCCTTTTCTTCCGCCACCTCGAAGCGAATCGGGGTTTGGGTCAAAAAGCGCTGGATGATCTGCTGGCTTTGGATCCCGATCACCGAAGGCCAGGGGCCCGTCATGCCGGCATCGGTGAGGTAAGCTGTTCCCTTAGGCAAAAGAACGGCATCGTGGGTCTGGACATGGGTATGGGTTCCCACCACGGCGCTGACGCGGCCGTCCAGGTAAAACCCGAGGGCCAGCTTTTCGCTGGTGGCCTCGGCATGGACGTCCACCAGGCGGATTTTTACGTCGCCAGGGATCTCCGCCAGAGCCTGATCCAGCCGGCGAAAGGGATCATCCAGGAGAAGGCCCATGAAAACCCGGCCCATCACGTTCAACACTGCCACCGGAGGGAGCCCATCCTTGCGGATGACGGTGCTCCCTTTGCCGGGGAGTCCCGGAGCCACGTTGAGGGGCCTCACCACGTGGGGATGATCCAGGAGAGGCAGGCCTTCCGGCTTGTCCCAGGTGTGGTTTCCCAGGGTAATGGCATCCACCCCCGACCGGAAGAGCTCATGGCCGATCCGTTCGGTGATGCCCACGCCCCCTGCCGCATTCTCCCCGTTCACCACCACCAGGTCCACCTGGAGCTCCGCCTTGAGGCCGGGCAACCTTTTTTCCAGGAAACGCCGGCCAGGCCGGCCGACGATATCCCCGACGAAAAGGAGGCG
>JASBVX010000191.1 GCA_029960865.1 Bacillota bacterium
GATCAGCCGCCCTCAGCGGCCCTTGGAATCGGCCCGTTGGCAAGGAGCCATCGATCCCGTGGGGGGGCCCACCCTTCCTTCCATCCTCCCCCGCATCCGGCAGGGGGGAACGGTGGGTCTCATGGGGAACCGGGGCGGTGCGGAGTTTACCACCACCGTCTTTCCCTTCATCTTGCGGGGGGTTTCCCTTTTGGGGATCGATTCGGCTTACTGCCCCCGGCCCCTGAGGGAGGAAGTCTGGAAGCGGCTGGGAAGGGAACTGAAACCCCGCCATCTGGAGCTTCTCATGACCCGGGAGCTTTCCCGAGATGAGCTGGAAGAAGGCCTCCAGGCCATTCTGGAGGGTAAGGTCCGGGGGAGATGGATCCTTCGTCTCGATTAAGCCTTGGGGCGGCGGGGCTGGGGCCAGCCGCTTAAGAGGGCCGCCAGTTCCGCCCCATAGAGAAAGATGACGGAAGCTAGGTACATCCAGAAGGCGAAGATGATGACGGAGGCCAAGGCTCCGTAGAGAAGCTGGTAGCGCCCGAAGCTGGAGACGTACCAGGCGAAACCGAACCGGACGGCCTGGAGCAGGGCCGTCACGAAGAACGAGGAGAGAAGGATGGGTCCCCAGGGGGGCCGGGTCCCGGGCAAAAACCGGTAGCTGAGGGCGATGAGGAGGAGGGTGGCCAAGGGAAAGGCTACCGACGACAAGAGGTTCAAGAGCTCGGCCAGCCAGCTCCAGGCAGGTTGGGCCGCCAGGGTTTTGGCCAAAGCAGCCACCAAAGCGGCGACCGTCAGGGAACCCAGGACGATGAGCCCCGCCACGATGACCATGGCCATCCCCAGCACTTTTTGCAGCCAGTACTGGGGTCTAAGGGGGGCTTCCCAGATCTGGTTGAGGGTGACGGTGAGGACAGAAAAGACGTTGGAAGCCACCCACAGGACGCCCACCACCCCTGTGATGCCGCTGGCGGCCCGGGTGCTCACCAGCTGCTGCAGGTTCTTTTGCACCAGTTCTTCCGCGGCGGGAAGGTATTCCCGTACGATGCTCAAGACAGCTGCCTCAGCGTTCCAGCTGGGGAGGAGGTACCCGGCGGCGCTCACCACCAGGAGGAGGAGGGGGAAAAGGGAAAAAAGGGCATAAAAAGCCAAAGCGGCCGCCAGGAGAGACGTGTTATGGCGACCCGACTGGGTCACGAGATCCTGCACCAGCTGGCGGCCTACCTGCCAGACTTTGAGACGTGAAACGGTCTTCTGCCCCCTCCTTAGAATAGGGGAGGTGTCACGGCAAAGATGACCCTGACCGTAGTTTGGCCCGGATTTACCCAGCGATGCCTGGAATAGGGCGGAATGAAGACGCTGTCGCCGTCCTTGAGCTCAAACACCGTTTCGTCCAAGTGGAGCTGCACCGGCCCGCCTTCCACCAGGGCGCATTCTTCGCCGCCGTGGCTCATGGGTTCCGGCACGGATGAAGCCCCCGGCTTCAGGATCATGACGGCGAATTCGATCTGGCGCTGCAGGCGGGGGGAGAGAAGCTCATACACCACATCGGATTCGGGAGAGGTCAGGCGACGCCTTGCGTGCTTGCGGACGATCTGCTGCTCAGGGTCGACGGTGTCGCCGAAGAAGACGGTCACGGGGACCTCCAGGGCGCTGGCGATGCTCCGCAGGGTTTTCAACGAAGGGTTGGCGATGCCCCGTTCAATCTGGCTCAGAAGAGACGGGGTGACGCCGGCAGCATTGGCCAGCTGCCGCAAGTTGAACCGTTTCTTCAACCGCTCGGTACGAATCTTGGTGCCGAGGCTGAGGGCTTCGGCTGCATTGGCTTCGGGGTCGCTGGTGGCCATCAATAGATCCCTCCTTGCGGCAGGTAAGCCTCCTGCCTTTTGTGAAAGTCTATGCAACTGGCTTGTATATCATTGGCTACAGGCCCCCTAAATTCCTGGTGGCAGTCCAGCAGGGATTTGGCCCAGTCAAACAGTATAGTAACCCAGATGGAGGTGTGCAGCATGTCTTTACACATCCGGTACGTGGCCCATTCCACCTTCGAGATTTGGGAGGATGGCGGACCCTTCGTGGTCATCGATCCTTTCTACACGGGAAATCCCAGGGCCAACCGCCAGCCCCCCGAGAAAGCCGACTTCATCCTCCTGACCCATGATCATGCCGACCACGTGGGGGATATGCCGGAACTGGTGAAGAAGGGAGCCCGTCTCATCACCCAGCCGGAAACGGCTGCCCGCTATCACAAGCAGGCGAACCTTCCCTCCGACCGCCTCGTCGGCATGAATATCGGGGGCACCTTCCAGCTGGGGGAGGGGGTTCAGGTCACCATGATCCCCGCCCTTCATACTTCGGAGACAGGAGCCCCTGCCGGCTACCGCATCCGCTGGCAAGGGACCACCCTGATGCACCTAGGGGATACGGGCTATTTCAGCGATCTCGCCTTCTGGGCCGAGGGCGGCGTCGATCTGGCCATGGTCCCCATCGGTGACCACTACACCATGGGGCCCCTCCAGGCTGCCAAGGCTGCCGCCCTCTTGAGACCCAAGAAAGTCATCACCATGCACTACGCCACCTTCACCGTCCTCATCACCGATCCGACCCCTTTTGTGGAAGAAGTCGAGAAGGATGCCCCCCAGGCCGAAGTCGCCGTACTCTCGCCCGGGGATGAGATCACCCTTTAATGCTCAAAATGGGGATCTAAAGACGGAGAGAGGGAGAAACAAGAGCAGAAACCCTTCCAAACCCCAAAAGAAGCCTCTTTATCTGCCTCTCCCTCTCGTTTTCGGCCTCATTCATTGCTACGCCCCCTTCTTTCAACTCCGATAACTGGACTGAGGCGGAGGAGAAGGTAGCGAACATGGCCAAGGTCTTGGTTGTGACATCCGGAAAAGGCG
>JASBVX010000192.1 GCA_029960865.1 Bacillota bacterium
TCAACCTGGGCCTTTTGATCCGCTGGCTGGACTACAACGACACCTGGCTGGCCCAGGAATGGGGCCATCCCTCGGATAACCTGGGCGCCATCCTGCCCCTGGGCGATGTTTTGAGCCAGGAGCGACGGGAAAGGGGTCTTCCTCCCCTCACCATGGAAGAGGTCCTCAAAGGGATGATCCAGGCCTATGAAATCCAGGGGGTGTTAGCCCTGGAAAACGCCCTCAATCGCCAGGGGTTCGATCACGTCCAGTGGGTGAAGGTGGCGTCGGCGGCGGTGGCGGGAGGGCTCCTTCGCCTCTCCCACGAGGCCCTTTTGAATACCATATCCAACGCCTTCATCGATGGGCCCAGCCTGCGCACCTACCGCCACTTTCCCAATACGGGCTGGCGGAAATCCTGGGCGGCCGGGGATGCCGCCGCCCGAGGCCTTCACCTGGCCCTTTTGGCCCGCCGGGGTGAGATGGGCTATCCCACCGCCTTGACGGCCCCCCAATGGGGCTTCAACGATGTGGTGATGAAGGGGAAAGAGATCGTCCTGGGCCGGCCCCTGGGGAGCTATGTCATGGAAAATGTCCTCTTCAAGATCAGCTTTCCCGCGGAATTCCATGGCCAGACGGCGGTGGAAGCCGCCATCTCCCTCCATCCCCATGTGGCCTCTCGCCTGCAGGAGGTGGAAAAGGTGGTGATCCACACCCAGGAATCGGCGGTGAGGATCATCGATAAGAAAGGTCCCCTCACCAACCCTGCCGACCGGGACCACTGCCTCCAGTACATGACGGCGGTGGGCCTGATCTACGGCGAGCTGGAGAGCCGCCATTACGAAGAGCCCATCGCCCTGGACCCCCGCATCGAGGAGCTGCGGGCCAAAACGGAAGTGGTGGAAGACCCCCGCTACAGCAAGGACTACCTAGACCCAAGCCTCCGCTCCATCGCCAATGCCGTCCAGGTCTTCTTCCGGGATGGCACCTCCACCCCTAAAGCGGAAGTGGAGTTTCCCATCGGCCACCGGCGGCGGCGCAAGGAAGCCTGGCCCCTCCTTCGCAGAAAAGTGCAAATGTCCCTGGAAGGGGTCTTCCCCCCCGCCCGGAGAGAATCCCTGGCCACCCTTCTCCTGGACGACGACCACCTTTTGCAGATGCCGGTGGATGAATTCATGGAGACCCTCGTGACCCCCTGAAAGGAGGGGCAGTATGTCCTGGTTCACCCGCAAAGGACGATCCCAAGAAGAGCTGAGTCGCCTCTTTCGTGAGCTGGTGGAAGGGCCCGACATCCTCGTCCTTCCCGGAACCCCCGATGCTCTGGCCGCCCGCCTTGCTCAGGAGCAGGGGTTCCCTGCCCTCTACCTTTCCGGGGCGGCCTACACCGCCTCCCGCGCCCTCCCCGATCTGGGGCTGGTGACGGCGGAGGAAGTGGCCCAGAGGGCCCGGGACATCGTTAGGGCCACCGATCTTCCCCTCCTGGTGGATATCGACACCGGCTACGGCGGCGTCCTCCACGCCATGGCCACGGCCCGCATCATGGTGGAGGCAAGGGTGGCGGCGGTCCATATGGAAGACCAGGTGATGCCCAAAAAGTGCGGCCACTTGAGCGGCAAGGAGCTGGTGAGCCCCGAGGAGATGGCCCAGAAGATTGCGGCCCTCAAAGAAGCGGCCCCTTCCCTCTACCTCATCGCCCGCACCGATGCCTTCGCCGTGGAAGGGCTGGAAGGAGCCCTTGGCCGGGCTCGCCTCTACCTGGAGGCGGGAGCCGATGCCATCTTCCCGGAAGCCCTCACTACCGAAGACGATTTCCGCGCCTTCCGAAAGGGCCTCGCCGCTCCTCTTCTGGCCAATATGACGGAGTTCGGGAAAACCCCCCTTACCTCGGCCCAGACGTTTGCCTCCTGGGGCTATGAGATGGTGATCTTCCCTGTGAGCGCCCTCAGGATGGCGGCCCGGGCCTATGAAGACACCTACCGCGAGCTGAAAGAAAAAGGCACCCAGAAAGATCTTCTCCCGCGGATGCAGACCCGGGTCCAGCTTTACGAGACCATCCAATACTTTGAGTATGAGGCCTTGGATCAAAAGATCGCCCGCACCATCCCGGAAACGTCATGGGAGAGCCAGAAGGAGGGGTGAGGGATGGAAAGGGAGGAGGCCCTTCGCTTTTCCCGCCAGATTCTTCTCCCTCAAGTGGGCCTTGTGGGACAGGAGAAAATCCAGAGGGGCAAAGTCCTCATCGTGGGCGTGGGGGCGCTGGGGTCGGCAGCCGCCCTCTACCTGGCCGCCGCCGGGGTGGGCACCCTGGGCCTGGTGGATGGGGACCGGGTGGACATCCATAACCTCCACCGCCAGGTCCTCTTTGGGGAAGAGGATGTGGGCCGCCTCAAGGTGGAGGCTGCGCAAAAACGGCTGCGCTTCTTGCGGGAGAAGCTGAAGGTGGAGATCTACCCCTTCTTTCTCACAGAGCAGAATGCCGCAGAGCTCCTTGACCCCTACGATGTCATCGTCAGCGGAGCCGACGATTTTACCCCTCGGTATGCCATCAGCGACGCCGCCGTCAGGCTCAAAAAACCCTGGATCGATGCCAGCATCCTGGGCTTTTACGGCCAGGCCACCGCTTTCTGGCCGGGTGAAGGCTGCTACCGCTGCCTTCACCCGGAACCCCCACCCCTGGAGGTGGCGGGTAGCTGCTCCCAGGCGGGGGTCATGGGGCCTTTGGCAGGCCACATGGGGACCCTCCAGGCCATGGAAGCCCTCAAAGTCCTCTTGGGAGAAAAGCCCTCCCTAACCGGGACCCTTCTCACGGTTGACATGGAGGATCTCCAGCACCGCTCCTTTCGCTGGCAAAGGAATCCCTCCTGCCCTGCCTGCAACGGCCCA
>JASBVX010000193.1 GCA_029960865.1 Bacillota bacterium
CCGTATGGACCGCCCGGGGATCCAGGCCCACCATCGGCTCATCCAGGATCCAGAGATAGGGTTTGGGAAGAAGGGAAGCGATGAGGGCCAGCTTCTGCTGCATACCATGGGAGTAATCCCTTATCCGATCCTCCAGGTGATCCAGGAGCTCCAGAGCCCCGGCCCTTTCTTCCACCTCCTTTTCCCGCTGGGAAAGGGGCACCTGGTAGATGTCGGCCACAAAGCGCAGGTACTCCAAACCCGTCAGCTGGGGATAGATCTGGGGGGTATCGGGCACGTAGCCGATGCGCTTTTTTGCCTCTAGAGGGTCAGGCCACACGGGAATCCCCTGGAGGGTGATGCTCCCTTCGTCCGGCGGAAGGATCCCGGCGATGATTTTGATGGTGGTGGTTTTCCCCGCCCCGTTGGGTCCCAAAAAGCCGAAGATCTCGCCGGGACGTACCGTCAGGCTGAGGGTTTTCACCGCCACGACCTCCCCGTGGCGGTAGGCTTTGGTCACCTTGGAAAGCTCAAGCATCCCCGGTCACCTCGTTATGGTTCACGGTTCCATCCACAAGGATTTTAATCCTGGCCGGAAAGAGGGGGAAGGGCGGCCTCGATGGCGGCCCGCTGGCTTTCCAGAAAGGGAGGCAGCACCAGCGTTTCCCCCAGGTGATCCTCCGGCTCATCCCGGGCAAAGCCGGGTCCCAGGGTAGCCAGCTCGAAGAGGAGGCCTCCCGGTTCCCGAAAATAGATGGACCGGAACCAGAAGCGGTCCACCGGGCCGGAGTGCTGAAACCCAAAGGATGTCAGGCGCTCCACCCAGCCGTCGTAGTCTTCGTCCCGGATGGCGAAAGCCAGGTGGTGGACGCCTCCCCTTCCCAGCATGAGGCGGGGCCTATCGGGAAACTCCGCCAAGAGAACTCCTGATTGCCCTGGATCTTCCGGCGAGAAGACCTCCACAGGGATCGCCTCGTCGGGGCCTTCGATCCGGCTGGTGCCTTCGTATCGCAGCCCGAGAACTTCCACCAAGACCCGGCGGGTCTTGCGACCTTCCCGGACCTGGAGAAGGGGAGCCCCCAGGCCCGTGATCTGCCTTTCCGAAGGCACCGGGCCCTTTTTCCAGGGTTGTCTCCACCCCTTTTCCGGAGCGGCCGCCAGCACCAGGGGGAGCCCTTCGGGATCATGGAAAAAGAGGGCGGGCTTTCCGGCCCATTGGCCCTCTTTCGCTGAAGTCAGCCTCTCTTGCCAGTAGAGAAGGCTCTTTTCGTCCCCCAGGGTCAAGGAAAGGGGAGCAATATCGGGGACACCCCTTCGGGTGGCTCCCGCATAGGGCATGGCAAAGAAGGTGACATCGGTCCCAGGGGTTCCTTGGGCATCGGCATAGAAGAGGTGGTACATGGAAGGATCGTCCTGGTTCACTGTTTTCTTTACCAGGCGCAGTCCCAAAACATCTCGGTAGAACTGAAGGTTTTGGCCGGCATCTTTCGTAATAGAAGACACATGATGAAGTCCCAGCACTTCCATGGGCGGCCCCCCTCTGCCTCCACCCTATCCTTACTAAGCCCCCTCTGCCAAGGAGATGGGCCGCCTAAGAGCGAAAGGAGGCCTATCCCATGCCCGTCGCCTTCACCGGTTTCCCCGGCCAGTTTTCCGTCCCCCTGGTCACCCGCTTCTGCAGGAACAGGATTACCGGGAAGCCCCCTGGACCTTCCTCGTGGAGCGCCTCTCCCAGGCGCAAACCCATCTGTCCCGGTTAGAGAAGGTGTTTGCAGACCTGGGCGGCCGGGTTACCTTGCGGCCCTCTATGACCTTTCTGCGCCCAAGGACTTGAGCTTTCGCGCCAAGGTCCTCGGCACCCAGCGGACTCTGAAGTTCTTTGAAGGCATAGTGGGATCCCGGCTGCGGGCCAGGATCCCATCCTTCGGCTCGGGAGGGAGGGGCGGCGGAGGATTCAGCCGCCGGGGGCCAGCTGAATATCGATTTTCCAAACCTGGGAACTTTCGCTCCTGCAAGTCGTCCTTTGCCGATAGAAAGAGCTGGCATGTTTTGCTGCAAGGAGGTAGGCCGTGGAAGGTGCACCGATTGTGGAAGCCCAGGCGGTTCACAAAGTGTTTCGCTTCGGACAAGTCAAGGTCCATGCCCTGCGGGGTGTGAGCCTGGCGTTTTTTCCAGGGGAGTTTACGTCCATCATGGGGCCTTCGGGCTCCGGGAAGTCCACCCTTTTGAATCTCATAGGCTGTCTCGATCGCCCTACCAAAGGGGAGATCCTCATCGCGGGGGAGAGCACCCGGCGCCTCAGCGACAGCGCCCTGGCTGATCTTCGTAACCGCACCATCGGTTTCGTCTTCCAGGATTTTAGCCTCCTTCCCCAGCTCACCGCCGAGCAAAACGTGGCCCTCCCGCTGATTTACCGGGGGATTCCGGGAAGAAGGCGGCGGGAAAGGGCCCTTCAAGCCCTGGAGCAGGTGGGCCTCCTTCCCAGGGCCCATCATAAACCGGCCCAGCTTTCCGGAGGGGAACAGCAGCGGGTGGCCATCGCCCGGGCTTTGGTGGGGGAACCCGCCTTGATCCTGGCCGACGAGCCCACCGGAGCCCTGGATTCCCGCAATAGCCAGGGGATCATGGCTGTTTTCCAAAGGCTCAATCAGCAGGGATTGACCATCATCCAGGTGACCCATGATGAGCAGATCGCCCACCATAGCCGGCGCATCGTGCGGCTGCGGGATGGGTCGGTAGTGGTGGAGGAAGAAGTGAGGGAGCCCTTTGTGGCGCAAGAACCGGCGGAAGTGGAGGAGGAAGGCGCATGACGCAAAGGATTATCGCCATCATCGTCATCGTGGCCGTGGGAATTGG
>JASBVX010000194.1 GCA_029960865.1 Bacillota bacterium
CGTGGTGGTTCGCGATTTCCCGGAGGATCTCCCCCGAAGGAAAGACCACGGGGCTCCCCACATGGGGAATCCTCCTGTGGGAAGCCACAAAGGTGAGGGACCCATCGGGGGCCTGGCGCATCACCCCCAGCACCCGAACGCTCACCCGGTACTTCAAAAATTGTTCCCGGATATCCTCAGGAGGGCTTTGGCCGTTTCTCGCCTGGCGATAGAGGTAGTCCTCCCCATCAGGGGAAGCCAGCCGCCCCTCCGACCGCAGCGACGTGATGCGCCCCAAGATGGCCTCCCGTTCCCCATCCAGTTCGATGAGGAGGAAAAACCCATGGAGGGGCCTCTGGTGATAATCGCTGCGGTAAGGCAAAGCCAGATCGGCATGGAACTCCAGGCCCCCGTCGCTGAACCCGCGAAACACCCCCACCATCTCATCCCTGGGAACCAGCGCCTTAATCCCGGCCATCCATCATCCTCCTTTCCGGCCGGTGGAGGCGGAACGCATCCACCAGGCCCGCTTCCTCCGGCGGCAAGCCCCGGTAAATCGCCTGCCACAAAAGTTCCTGCAAAAGAGCGGTGTCAAACTCCTTCAAAACGGCTCCCTCATGGGCCCTTTGCAGGCAAAGGGGATAGTAAGGCGAGGGAAAGCCTTCCTGGGCGTCAGCAAGGAGATAGCCTAGGACCGCCTCCGCCTCTCCCGCCGTCACATGATCCAACCAGATGTCCACAGGCCAGATTGGGTCCCGGGGATGGGGCCCGAACTTAGCCAGAAAGAGAGCCCCTTGGACGATCTTTTTCTCTTCTCCTTCCTCCCCGTCGCTCCCCCGCCGGGCGTACTCCTCCCAGCGATAGACCTCCCGCTCCATCTCGGGAGGCACCTCCAGATACGAGGGCCCTTCCTGCACCAGGACCTTTTCCAAGGAAAAAGCCAGGCGGTAGCGATCCAGGACCTTGCTCCTCTTGGCCACCCCCGCCACGAAGACCTTGCGGCCCTCTTCCCGCCGGATCCTCTGCAGATGCTCCCGGATGCGCTCCCACATGCGCGGAAAATAATCGGCCGCAAAAATCTTGCTCCTAAGGAGCCCATCCCTCACCACCAGCGTGTGGCTGGGGAAATGGCTTCCTGTGAGGTAGTCGTAGAGGACGGCCCACTCGCCCAGATCCCGGTAAACCTCCAGCCACCCGGGATGGATTCTCTGTTCCGGAGTCCCGGGCTTGGGGATCATGAGGCTCAATTCCCAAAGGCCTTCCACCCCCAGATCCTCCATCAGGCGCCCCAAAGGGGTCTTTCCTTCCAGGTGCCGCCGGCTCAAGAAGCGGATGTCCATGAAAGGGGAGAGGGTGTCCTGGAAATGGATCTTCCCGTAGGAATCCACCACCCGGGTGATGTAGAGCATGTAGGGGTCGAAGAGGACCGCATCACTGCCCCCATCGGCCGCCACCAGGGAAATGGCGGTGGCCGTCCGGGGCCGGATGGGATGGACCTTTCCCGCCAGTTCCCGCGCGTGGCTTTGCAGGCGCTGCAAGCGCCGGGTATCCTCTTCCGCTGCCTGGCGAATGAGATCCCGGAGCTCCGTCAGATGCTCCTCATCCAGCAAGCTAAAACCTCCTTCGGCCCTCCTCTTGGTTATCGGCAGAAAAGCCAAAGGCTTGAGGATTTTTTCCAGGGCCTCCACCCTGCACCAGGGGTGGGCCTTCGTACTCAAACAGGGTAAAAGGCATTAAGATAAGAGCCATGAGCTCTTTGGATGAAGAAAAGCGCCAGTTCCTCATGCACCTCAGCGAATTCCCTCTAAAAGACCCCCACTACCCCTTCTTGATGGGTTTTCTTTTGGGAAGGCTCCCTGACGTCCACCTGGTCACGTCCCTGGAGGGGGCTGCCAACGCTGTCCACCTGCGCCTGGGACCGGGAACCCTCTGGCCCCACCCCTGGTTCAGCGGCTGGGTCGGAGGCTCCCCCTTACCCCATCCCACCCTCTTTGTGGCCGCCATGGCCCAGCGGGCCGAACCGATCGTACTGAAGATCGAAGGCCTCAACCTTCCCCAGAGGGAAGCTGTGGCCCACCTGATCTTCCCCGACCTGGCTTCCGCCCTGACCCCGCCTGAAGTGGCTCTCAAGACAAGGGTGGAAGAGCTGCGCCAGCGCATCGATCAGGCGTTGGACATCTACCGGGAGCTACAAAAGAAGGATCCACATAAAGAAGACCTGGAGTTCTTTCGCAAGATGGCCCAGGAGGAAATCAAAAGGCTGAGCCAGGAACTAAAAGAGCTCACGTCTCCCGACTAGCCTTCTGCCTGCGGGAAGAACGCCGCTGGGCCCGCTCTTCTTCTGCCCTCTTTCGCAAAAGGGGCACCACCTTCCAGGTGTAGAGGGACACCACCCCCGCCGTGCCCAAGAGGACCACTGGTGCCCAGAGATCTTCCAAAAGGGCTCCCACCGCCAGGAAACCGAAGGCCAGGGCGGTAAACCCCGGAAGCCAAGGCACCCACGGGGCCTTAAAGGGGCGTTCCGTCTCGGGTTCTTTCTTGCGCAGGCGGATCACCGCCACCGCCACCAGCACGTAGACGATGCTCTCCAGGGCCGCCGCCACCGTCAAAAGGAGGGTATAGCGCTTCGTCATGTGGATGGCGATGGTGGAAATGAGGACCGTGACGAAAAGAAAGATGAGGGCGTTTTGGGGTGTGAAGTAGCGGAGGTGAAGCCTAGCGAACCAGCGGGGAAGGACCCCCTCCCGGGCGGTGGCGTAAAGGAAGCGGGAAGCGGCGGTAAAGCCGGCGTTAAAGGTCTTGGTGGTGGCTGCCAGGCTCA
>JASBVX010000195.1 GCA_029960865.1 Bacillota bacterium
AGGTGGATCGGCCGGGGCCCTCCTTCACCATCGACACCCTGCGGGCATTCCGGGAGATGTTCCCCAGAGCCGATCTCTGGTTTATCACCGGGGCCGACGCTCTTTTGGAGATCCTCACGTGGAAGGATGCCGGGGAGCTCCTGACCCTGGCTTCGTTTGTGGGAGCAACCCGTCCCGGGTATCCCCTGAAAAAGCTCTCCCAGGTGAAGGGGGCCCTGGGAGCCCTGGCGGAGAGCCGCATCAAGGTGCTGGAGGTGCCAGCCCTGGCCATCGCCTCTCGGGATCTGCGGAAAAGGGTGCGGGAGGGCCGCCCCATCCGTTACATGGTCCGCCGCCAGGTGGAGCGCTATATATACAAGATGGGTCTTTACGGCGGGAGGCCTGAAGGGCTTGAGACCTGAGGAGCGCCGGCAAGAGGTCCTCCGCTATTTGGAGCAGCTCCTCAGCCCCCAACGCTACCATCACTCGCTGGAGGTGGGACGCCTGGCCAGGGAACTGGCTGGCCGTTTCGGCGTCCAAAAGGATGAGGCGGAACTTGCCGGTTTGTGGCACGATGCAGCCAAGGAGGTGCCCATGGCAGAGCAAATCGCCTGGGCCAAGGGAGCCGGCCTCGATCCCGACGTGATTCGCCATGCGCCCCAGGTGCTCCACGGACCCCTGGCGGCTCGGCGCTGGGAAGAGCTCTTCGGAAAAGGACCCGAGGACGACCTTATCATGGCAGCGGTGGCCCAGCACACCACCGGCGCCCCGGGGATGGGGAAGGTGGCCCTGGCCGTTTTCGTGGCCGACTTTCTCGAAGAGGGCCACGGGACCGGGGGGAGCCCAGAAGCCGGCGAGGTCAAGGCAGCCAATACCCTGGAAAGAGCCGGTTTTCTCGTGGCCAGGGCTAAGCTCAGCTATCTTTCCGGGCATGGGCGCTGGATCGCGCCAGACCTTCTCTTTTGTTACAACGACCTTTGGATGCGGACGGCGGGAGAGGAGTGACCTTGGTTGGCAGGTAGGACGAGGCGGCGGTGGAAGCCGCGCCCGCGATTCTGGTGGGCTTTAGGGGGAACCGGGGCGCTTTTGGTGGGAGTGGCGGTGGCGCTGGTTCTCTGGATCATGGGGGCGGTGACGGAGCCTCTCCCGGCAGGAGCCGATCGGGGGGATCCCCAGGCTTTGGGGGATCCTGACCAGCGGATCCAGGTGCTGATCCTGGGCTACGATGTGGAGGTCTCCCCCAGCGGCAGGCGCCTCATCGGCCGCTCCGACACCATCATGGTGGCCAGCTTTGATCCTCTCCTGCAGAAAATCGAAGTGCTCTCCATCCCCCGGGATACCCGGACGGAGATTCCCGGCCGGGGACCGGACAAGATCAACGCGGCCGCGGCGTACGGAGGAGCCAGCTTGAGCCTGGTGACCGTGAGCCAGTTCCTGAATTATCCCTTGGAGAACTACGTCCTTTTGAGCGTCGAAGGGTTTGCCGATCTCGTGGACATGATCGGGGGGATCGATGTGTACGTTCCCTACGACATGAACTACGATGATCCGGCCCAGGATCTATCGATCCACATCAAGAAGGGGTTCCAGCATCTGAACGGGTACCAGGCCATGGGGTTTGTGCGGGAGCGCTACGGTGACCCCGACGGGGACTTTGGGCGGATCCGGCGCCAGCAGGCTTTTCTGAAGGCTTTGGCTGAGAAGATGGTCCAGCCGTCCAACTGGACAAAGGCTCCTCAGCTGATCCAGGAGGCCTTGAAGTACGTGCGCACCAACCTCTCCCTGGACGATATCCTGAGCCTGGCTAACATCGGCCGTAAGGCAGGCCCGGAGGGATTGGTGACCGATACCCTGCCCACCCAGGATCTCTCGCTAAAGGGGATAGCCTACCAAAAGGCCGATCCCGATACTGTGGCCCTCTATGTCAACCGGTACGTGCGGGGGATCGATCCGGCGGAAAACAGCCAGGTGAGGGTGAGAATCCTCTACCCTGAGGGGCAGGATAAGTTGGCGGCTGCTGCGGGTGATGCGCTGCAGGCCTTGGGCTATCAGGTGGTGGATATAGCCCTCGCCCATGGAGAGTACAAACGCCCCACCGCCGTCTTCGCTCAGAGAAACCAGGGGGTGGCGGGAAGGGTGCTGGTGCGGACCCTTCGCTATGTATGGGAAGATCTGAGCGCCCCTTATGATGCCTCTTACCTGGATCGGCCGGATCAGGAACTCGCGGGGAGCGACGGGCGGCCGGTGGAGTGGGATGCGGCCCTCTGGGTAGGACCAGAGCTGACGACGGAGAAGGTGGCGGAGATTCTCACCCTGCAGCCGGCGGAAAAGAATCCGTAAAGAGGGGGATGCTTTGGTCACAAAGGATGTAGAAGCGCTGATCCGCCTCATCGGTCGGGTCGCCGAAGAGAAAAAAGGCCAGCATATCGTGGCTTTGAATGTGTCGGAGCTCAGTTCCATCACCGATTACCACCTCATCATCAGCGCTGGCAACAGCATTCGGGCTCGGGCTCTGGCCGATGCCATCCGCGAAGCCACCCGGGAGGAGGGCTTGCGCCCTTTGCGCCAGGAGGGCTATGCCGAAGGGCGTTGGATCCTCCTGGATTACGGGGATGTCCTGATCCACATCTTCCTGGAAGAGGTGCGGGCCCATTACGATTTGGAAAGGCTCTGGGGTGATGCCCCCCGGGAAGCTCTCTTGCCCTAGGTGAACCTCTCGTCTATAATGGGCTTCGCGCAGATTTGCGTGGGGGTATAGCTCAGTTGGGAGAGCGCGTGAATGGCATTCACGAGGCCAGGG
>JASBVX010000196.1 GCA_029960865.1 Bacillota bacterium
GCCGGCCAGTTTGACCTGGCCATGATCAAACCGGTGGGGGAAGCATCCACCAAGATGCAGATGCTGCAATCGGGCCAGGCTGATATCGTCGACAGCCTTCCGTTCGAGCAGCTGCAGCTCCTGCGCAAGGAACCCCATGTGGTGGTGCAGGACACGGTTTCGTGGCAAAACCTCCTGGCCTTCTTCAATACCCAAAAAAAGCCCCTTGACGACGCTAGGGTGCGCCAGGCTCTTTCTTACGCCTTTCCCTACAGCTCTGTCGTCGACGATGTGATGCACGGTACGGCCGTCCAGGCCAGGGGACCTGTCCCCAAGGGCCTCTGGGGACATGACGACCAGCTTTTCCAATATGTCACCGACCTGCAAAAAGCCAAAGAGCTTTTGGACCAGGCGGGTGTCCAGAACCTGAACCTCAAGCTGACCTATACTGCAGGGGATGAGAATGAGCGCCGCACGGCGGAGCTCTGGAAAGCGTCCCTGGCCCAGATCGGCGTGACGCTGGACATCCAGGGCCTGCCCTGGGAACCCCAGTGGGATCTGGCCAAAGCCCGCGATCCCAAGCAGCGCCAGGACATCCTGATGATGTACTGGTGGCCTGACTACGCCACGCCCTACAGCTTCCTCTTCAACATGTTCCACAGCGAGGATACGGTGAACTTCAACCTGGCTTACTACAGCAATTCCCGGTTCGATCAACTTACTGATGAAGCCAACGTGGTGTCTGCCACGGACCGCGGCCAGGCCATCGATCTCTTCAAGCAGGCCCAGGAGATCCTGGTGAAGGATGCGCCTGCCGTCTTCATCTACGATCAGCTGTACCAGCGACCCTACCGGGATACCATCGGCGGGTACCGGGACAATCCGGCCTATCCCAACGTGGTGTTCTTCTATGACCTGTACAGGAAGTGAGTCGTCTTGACCCGCTACCTTCTTCGCCGCCTGGGTCTGAGCCTGCTGGTCCTTTTGGGTTTGACCCTTGTCACCTTCCTCCTGGCCCGCCTCGCACCGGGGGATCCGGCGGCGAGGTGGGCCGGGCCCCATGCGACGGTCCAGCAAATCGAGGAAGCCCGGCGGGAACTCGGCCTGGACGAGCCCCTTCCCGTGCAGTACCAGCGCTATATGGGCCGGCTTTTGCACGGCGATTGGGGAGTTTCCATCCGCACCCGGCAGCCGGTGTTGCAGGACCTGAAGCGCTTTTTGCCACCCTCCCTTGAACTGGTGGTGGCCGGCATGGGGCTGGCCATCCTGGTGGGGATTCCTGTGGGGGTTCTTTCCGCCGCCCGGGCGGGAAGGGCTGTCGATCACGGGAGCCGCCTCTTGGCCATCGCCGGCGTGTCGCTGCCTACCTTTTGGCTGGCCATGATCCTGCAGCTGATCTTTTTCCAAAAGCTGCACTGGTTTCCTTTGGCGGGAGAGCTAGATTCATGGACGGCCATCCAGCATCCGGTGGTGGACCGGACAGGGTTCCTGATCCTCGATAGCCTTTGGCAGGGGAATATGCCCGCCCTGGTGGATGCTCTGCGCCATCTCTTTCTCCCTGCCCTGACCCTGGCGGCCTATCCGCTGGGTCTGACGGTGAGGATGGTGCGCTCCTCCATGCTGGATACCCTCCAGGAAGATCATGTCCGCGCCGCCCGGGCGGCGGGGTTTCCTGAAGGGTGGATCCTATTCCGCTACGCCCTCAAAAATGCCTTGGCGCCCACCCTGACGGTCCTGGCCCTCACCTTTGCCTACTCCCTCACTGGCACCTTTCTCGTCGAGTCGGTCTTCAACTGGCCGGGCCTGGGCCAGTATGCGGCGGCCGCCGTTTTGACCAACGACTATCCCGCCATCGTGGGCGTCACCCTTGTGGTGGCGGCTCTCTATGTGAGTTTGAATCTCCTCGTGGATGTGATCCACGCCTTTATGGATCCCCGGGTGAGGGTGGCGATGTCCTCATGAAAGGGATCAGGCAGGAGCCTCTGGCCTTCATCGGATTCCTTCTGGTGGTGTTTTTGGTGGGGGTGGCCCTTTTGGCCCCCTACCTGGCCCCCTATCCCGGGGATGCCCTGTCGGACGTGCATCCGTCCCAGCAGCTCCTACCTCCCAGCTGGGAGCACCCCTTCGGCACCGATGAACTGGGGCGGGACCTCTTCAGCCGCGTCCTTTATGGGGCTCGCATTTCTCTGGGGGCCAGCGCCGTGGCCATCGCCCTGGCCCTTCTCATCGGTGTCCCCTTAGGAGCCCTGGCCGGCTTTAAGGGCGGCTGGTGGGATGAGATCATCAGCCGTTTCGTGGATATGGTCCTGAGCTTTCCTTCGCTTCTCCTGGCCATCGCCATCGCCGCCTTTTTGGGCCACAGCCTCAGCAACGCCGTGGCCGCCATCGCCCTTTCGTGGTGGCCCTGGTATGCCCGCATCATCCGGGCCCAGGTGATGTCCCTTAAGGGCCAGCCCTTCGTCGAGGCCAGCCGGGGGTTGGGCGTCCCACCCCGAAGGATCCTCTGGCAGCACCTCTTGCCCAACTCTCTTTCCCCGCTCCTGGTCCAGGCGTCGCTGGATTTCGGGTCCGTGATCCTGACCCTGGCTTCCTTGAGCTTTCTTGGCATTGGTGCCCAGCCTCCCCAGCCGGAGTGGGGGCTCATCATCAGCACCGGGCGCAACTTCTTCCTCACCGACTGGTGGTACGTCACCTTTCCGGGCCTGGCCATCTTTTTGACGGTGGCGGCCTGGAACCAAGGTGGACCCGTATGTCAAGACACAATGTGGGAGTTGTGTAAGCTACTCGATC
>JASBVX010000197.1 GCA_029960865.1 Bacillota bacterium
ACCATGAAGAAGGAGGGATCAGTCATGAAAGTGATCGTCACCGGCGCCTCCGGCGGGGCCGGTCCCGGCGTGGTGGAGTCCTTGCGGGAAAAGGGGTGGGAAGTGCTCCCGGCGACCCGCAGGGAGGCGGATTTCCGAGATCTGACGGCGGTGGAACGGTGGCTTGCCACCCTCGAAGGAGACGCGGAAGCCCCTTTTGCCCTGGTGCACCTGGTGGGAGGCTTCGCGCCCGGATCCCTGGAAAAGACTTCTCCCCAGCTCTGGGAGTCCATGTTGGAGGTGAACCTCAAGACGGCTTTTGTCGCCACCCGCGCCCTTTTGCCCCACTTCCTCCAGGCCAAGAAGGGGCGGATCATCCTGGTAGCGGCCCAGTCAGCCCTGCGCCCCCGGGGAGGAGCCATCGCCTATCAGACAGCCAAAGCGGCCCTCTGGTCCTTTGCTCAGCATCTGGCGGAAGAGGTGCGGGGAAAAGGGGTAACTGTCAATGTGCTGGCTCCTGCCGTCATCGACACCCCCGCCAACCGCCAAGCCATGGAACCTTCCCCTCGCTGGATCCAGCCCCGCCAGATGGCGGAAGTGATCCACTGGCTCTTAAGCCCCGAGGCTGCCGTTGTCCACGGTGCCCTCATCCCGCTAGAAGGTCCTAAGGCTCCGAAAGAATATCCCGCACCGGCACTTGGGTAACCTGAACCTGGCGCAACACCACCAGATCCACCCGCCGGTTCCGCGCCCGGCCTTCGTCGCTGTCATTGGGATAGCGGGGGTGGAACTCCCCAAAGGCGGATGCGTGGAGCCGCTGGGGAGAGATGCCTCCTTCTTCCGCCAGGTAACGGACCACATTGGTGGCCCGCCGGGCGGAGAGCTCCCAGTTGGTCGGAAACTCCGCCGTATGAATCTTAAGGTCATCGGTATATCCGGCCACTTCGATGGGATTGGGGATTTCCTTCAAGATGGGAGCCAGTTTTGCCAGGAGTTCTTGCAAAGGCGGCTGGAGATCGGCCCTTCCCAAAGGAAAGAAGACGGCTTCCGAGCGAAAGCTCACCACCAACCCCCTCTCCTCCAGGCTGATGGAAACGTTGTGGGTGAGGCCCAGCTGTTGCACCGCCTGGGCCAGCCGCTTTCCCACCTCCAGGAGGGTTTCCTGCTCGGGAAGGTTCTCGGGCAACACTTCCTGCAGGCTGGGAGACGTTTGGATGACGGCGTTGCCGGCGTTTTCCCCATAGAGGGAGGCCCGAAGGGCCGCGCTGAGGGCGATGAACTTTTGCTGGTCCACCACCGACATGGAGTAGAGGACGATGAAAAAGACGGCGAGGAGGGTGATGAGGTCGGCGTAGGTGATGAGCCAGCGCATCATGCCGCTCCCGTCGTGGCCTCCTCTGCCGCCTCCGCCGCCTCCTCCCCCTCGCCTTCCCTTACGCCACATCCTGGCTCTTCCCCTTTTCCGCTTCCTTGCGCAAAGACGTCAGGAAGACCTCCAGCTTCTCCCTCACCATGGCGGGGTTATCCCCTTGCTGGATGGCCATGATCCCCTCGAACTCCAGCTCCCGCAGCTCCATCAGCTCCGTGGCCCTGGCTTTCAGCTTGGAAGCCATGGGAAGCCAAAGGATGTTGGCGGTAAAGATACCGTACAGAGTCGCCAGAAAGGCGACCGCGATGGCGGGACCCAGGGACTCGGCGTTTTCCATGCTCCCCAACACATGGACCAACCCCATGACGGTCCCGATAATGCCCATGGTAGGGGCATAGCCGCCGGCGGTCTCGAAAACAGCGGCAGCGCCGTGGCCCCGCCGCTCCGTCAGGAGAAGCTCTGTCTCGAGGATGCTGCGGACCATGGTTTCATCCACCCCATCCACCACCAGCTGGAGACCTCGGGCCAGAAAGGGATCGTCATCATCCCGGATCTCGGACTCCAGGGCTAAAAGGCCTTCCCGGCGCGCCTTCTGGGAAAGCTCCACTAACCGCTGGGTTACTCCAGGCAGATCGGTGCGGGTGCGGATGAAGGCCCGGGCGACATGGCGGGGCAGGGCCAGAATCTCTTCCAGGTTATGGCTGACTAGGGTGGCCCCGACGGTGCCGCCTACCACAATGAGAAAGGCGGGCAGGTTGAGGAGGGAGGCGGCGGTGCCACCCTCCAGCTGGTTGGCCCCCAGGATGGCGAAAAAGGCGATGATGAGGCCGGCAACGACAGAAATATCCAAAGTGTGCCCCCCTCCCCCTCCTTATCGGGGAAGGGGGGTCCTTCTTACAGCTCCAGTTTCAGGTTTTTCTGTTCCCGGACTTTCGTGGGATCGTAATAGACCATCTTTTGCAAAAAGACGTGGAACTGGCGGCTCAGGTCCCGCAGCCAGTACTTCTGATCGTGGTAATGGATCCAGGGTTCAAAGGTGGTGATGAGGTTGCCTTTGCGAAAAAGGGCGATGACCGGCAGAAGATCCAGGTGGTAGGTGTCCACGATGTGGCGGGACGCTTCGTACTCCTCCCGCAGGTCCGCAAACTCCGCCCCGGAGGCGATGAATCCCTGGAGCTTAGGATCCCGGTCCAGGGCCTCCCGCAACACCCGGGCCAGCTTCTCCGCCACGGGGCTGCCGTCGTCAAACAGGACAAAGGTGCTGCCCTCTTGCTGGAGGACTTTTTCGGTGAACTCGTCCCGCTGGAGGCGGGGCAAAAGATCGGTTTTGGCCATGCCCTCCATCTCCCTTGCTAGCTGCTTTCGGCCAAAGGCGGTCGACCAGCATGCACTGCTAGGG
>JASBVX010000198.1 GCA_029960865.1 Bacillota bacterium
ATGCTCCCGCCGAGGAAGTTGTCCGCCAGGTGAGGGCCCTTACCCCGGAACCGGGGGTGCGGACCTGGCGGGTGGATCCTCCAGGGGAGGCAGGCGGGCAAGGGGAAGGCCAAAAGGAGCTCTGGCGTTTGGAAAAGGTGGAAGCGGCAGCCGGGGAAGGGGAGCCGGGGATGCTCCTGGCGGCAGAAGGAGAAATCCGGGTGGCTTGCGGGAAAGGGGCGGTGCGCCTTTTGCGCTTTCGCCCCCAAGGTCGCCGCTCCATGGAGGCGGAGGAATTCTTGCGGGGCCATCGCTTCTTCCCCGGTACCCGGTTCCGCGCCCCATGACGGCCGCTCCGGCCCGCCGCTGGGCCTACGAAGCTCTTTACAAAAGCGAAACCATGGGCCAGGATCCCAGGATCTTTCTCGAAGAACTCTGGGAGGAGGGAGAGGCCCAAGCTTCCGACCGAGCCCTGGCCAGCGCCCTGGTGCAAGGGGTATGGCGGGAGAAAAAGGTTCTGGATGCCCGGCTTTCCCCTTTCCTGCGGGGACCCCTGGACCTTCCCGTGCGCATCATCCTGCGCATGGCCCTCTACCAGCTTCTCTACCTTTCCCGCATCCCGCCCAGGGCTGCCGTCCATGAGGCGGTGGAGCTGGCCAAGGCATACGCCCCTCGCGCCCAAGGGCTGGTGAACGGGGTTTTGCGGAGCTTTCTGCGCCGCCATCCTTCTCCCCGGCTAAATCTCCCCGTGGAAGAAGCCTTCCCCCAGTGGCTGGTGGCCAAGTGGCATGAAGAGCTGGGGGAAGGGGAAACCCGGGCCCTTCTGGAGGCCCTGCGCCGCCTTCCGGAGACGGTGGTGCGGGTGAACCGGCGGAAGGCCACCCTGGAGGAGGTGAGGGCATCCCTTCTGGCCCAGGGGGTGGAGGTGAAAGAAGGAAAGCTCTTCCCGAAAGAGGCCCTTCGTCTGCAAAGGACCCGGGGTCTGAGGCGTTTGGAGGCCTTTCAAAAGGGGTGGATCGCCGTTCAGGAGGAGAGCTCCATGGCGGCGGTGGCCGCCTTGGATCCTCAACCTGGAGAACGGGTGTTGGATGTGGCGGCTGCCCCGGGAGGAAAAGCGACCTCCATGGCGGAAAAGATGGGGGACAGCGGCGAGGTGGTGGCCAACGACAGCGATAGGGAGCGGTTGCGCCTGGTGGAGGAGAATGCGGAGCGCCTGGGTCTGAAGAACCTCACCTACACCTCCTACGATGGCCGCCACCTGCCCACGGAGTGGGCCGCCTCCTTTGACCGGGTGCTGGCGGATCTCCCCTGCTCGGGGCTGGGCATCCTTCATCGCAGAGGCGATCTCCGCTGGCGCAAGACCCGGGATCAGATTCCCCACCTGCAGCGTCTGCAAAAGGAGATCCTCCAAGGCGTCTTGCCGGTGCTTCGGCCTGGGGGTGTGCTGGTCTACAGCACCTGCACCGTTTCTCGGCCGGAGAATCAGAAGGTGGTGGAATTCCTGACGGAAGAAATGGACCTGCAGCTGGAGGATCTCCGCCCTTACCTGCCGCCGGCACTGCGGGAAGAACCTTCCGCCCCTTATGGGTGGGTGCAGCTTTTGCCCCACCGCCACGGGACCGATGGCTTTTTCATCGCCCGTCTGCGCAAGGGGGATCTCCCATGAAGGTGAGCGCCGCCACCGATGTGGGTCTCTGGCGCCAGCGGAACGAAGATGCCTACCTGGTGAAGGAAGTGGCGGGGGGCTGGGTTTTGGCGGTGGCCGATGGCATCGGGGGGATGAAGGGAGGCCATCTGGCCAGCCGCATGGCGGTGGATACCCTGGAGGAGTGGCTGCAGCGGGGGCTTCCCGCTGAAACCCCCTGGGAATATCTCCGCCAGGTGGTGCTGGAGGCCAACCGGCGCATCTACCAGCGGGGGCGCCAGCTCTCCAATCCCCTTTCCGCCATGGGGACCACCTTCACCATCGGGCTTTTATGGCAAGGGATCCTCTGGATGGCCCACGTGGGCGACAGCCGGGCTTACCTCATCCGGGAGGGGCAGATCCGCCAGCTGACCCAGGATCACTCCCTGACGGGGGAGCTGGTGGAAGAGGGCCGCCTGGAAGAAGAAGAAGCCATGCATCATCCGCAAAGGAACCTTTTGACCCGGGCCCTGGGGTCCCGGGAATTTTTGACGGTGGATATCTCCCGCCACGAACTTCGGGTGGGGGACTGGATTCTTTTGGCTACCGACGGCCTCACCAGCCTGGTGGCCAGCAAGGAGATCCTCGAAATGGTGGAGGGCATGGAGGGCCAACCGGTGGAAGCTCTGACGAAAGAACTGGTGGAAGAGGCCCGCCGGCGGGGAGGCTATGACAACATCACCGTGGCAGTGGCAAGGATAGAAGAGGCGGCAGATCTGAGGGGGCGAGGGGGATGATCGGCCGGGTTCTGGGCGGCCGCTACGAGATCCTGGAAAGGGTCGGGGGAGGAGGCATGGCCCTCGTGTACCGGGCCCTGGATACCTACCTTCACCGGCCGGTGGCGGTGAAAGTCCTCCGCAGCCAGCTGGCGGCCGACGAAGAGGTGGTGGAGCGCTTCCGCCGCGAGGCTCTGGCGGCCGCCCGCCTGACCGATCCCCGGATCGTCAGCGTGTACGACGTGGGGCGGGATCGGGATACCTATTACATCGTGATGGAGTATGTGTCCGGCATTACCCTGAAAGAGAAGATCCGCCGGGAAGGACCCCTTGCACCC
>JASBVX010000002.1 GCA_029960865.1 Bacillota bacterium
TCCGCCGGGCTACCGACGGGGGAAACCCCCAGGAGCCCCCCACCGGCCCTCCGTGGATGACCTTCACCCCTCCCAGCACCCCCGCCATGATCTCCAGGGCCGCCCGGATGGCATCGTTCTCCGGTTCCAAGGGTTCCGCCTCCGGCAAAAGGGTCCAGCCATGGAAGAGGGGAAAGGTCCCCCCCGTCTCCTTGGCCCAAAGGGCCCGCAGGGCCCGCAAACGGGCCACCTCCTCAAAGAAGTCCATGCCCAGACCCAGGAGAACCGGCGCCTGCCCCAAAAGGGCCTCGAAGGGAAGTCCCCGCTCTTGCAGCGCCTTCCGCCAGCGCCTCATCCGCTGGAGGGCCATGGCCCCTTCAAAGGCGGCCGTGGCCCCTTCCCGGCGAAGGGAAAGGGGGGTAACCGACACCAGGGAAAAAGAGGACGGCTGCTCCCGGCCCTCCTCCAGCATCTCCAGGAAGAGCTCCAGGGCCAGGGAAGAGGGCAAGGGGCCTTGGCCGAAAGGGTCGCCCAAAAAGGCGCCCCGCCATCCCTGGAGATCCACCCCCTGTTTCTTTCCCCAGGCTTTCAGCAAAGGATACACCAAGGGCGTGCCGCCAAAGGCCGCCACATAAAGGGGTTTTTCCCTCGCCGCCCCCTCCAGGATTGCCTCCCAGTCCTCCAGATCCTCCACGAGAACGCCCTGGGGCCTCTCGCTCCCCTCGCCCCAGCTGGCAGGATCCACCGGCACCGTCACAGCCCCGGCCGCCCCCAAAAGGGGCCCCTCCAGGAACGGGCGGATCTCCCTTGCAGTACCCGGCGGCAAAAGGAGGGACGCCTCCCAGGACAGCCCTTCCAAGGGGCCTCGCCGCCAGGGCGAGAGGGGTAGCTCCCCTCCCGGCCTGTAGACCCCCTGCAAAGGAAATCCGCCCCGGCTCGTACCGGATTCGCTCATGGTTCCACCTCCCGCCCGTCTTCCTCATAAAACTTCTCCAGCCATGGCCAAAATTCCCCCTGCAGGATCGCCTGGCGCATCGCTTCCATCAGGCGGATCAAGAAGCGCACGTTATGAAGGGACACCAGGCCCAGCCCCAGGATTTCCCGCGCCAACACCAGATGGCGCAGGTAGCCGCGGGAAAAATGCCGGCAGGTATAGCAATCGCAATCCTCCTGGATAGGCCTGGGATCCTCGGCAAAGGCGGCATTGCGAAGGTTGAGGCGGCCGCCGGGCAAAAGGGCCGTACCCGTCCGCCCCATGCGGGTGGGGAGGACGCAGTCGAAAAGATCAATGCCCCTGCGCACCCCTTCCACCAGGTTGCGGGGAAGCCCCACTCCCATGAGGTAGCGGGGTTTCTCCCAGGGAAGCTCCGGCACCGTCCACTCCAGGACCCGGTACATCTCTTCTTCCCCCTCCCCCACGCTCAGGCCTCCCACGGCGTAGCCGGCAAAGGGCATCTTCCTCAGTTCCCTGGCCCCCTGGCGGCGGAGGTCTTCCTCCAATCCTCCCTGGACGATGCCGAAAAGGGCCTGATCCGATCGAGTCTTGGCCTCCAGGGAGCGCCTGGCCCAGGAAAGGGTCCTCTCCAGCGCTTCTTCCACCTGCTCCCTGGGAGCAGGCAGGGCCACCGGCTGATCGAAGGCCATGATGATATCGGCCCCCAGGTCCTCCTGCACGGCGATGGAGTCTTCCGGCCGCCAGAAGTGCCTGGAACCATCCACATGGGAGCGGAATTCCACCCCTTCATCGCCGATGGACATGGTGGAAACCAGGGAGAAAAGCTGGAAACCGCCCGAATCGGTGAGGATGGGATGCTCCCAGTGCATGAACCGGTGCAGCCCCCCAAGGGTCTTCACCCGCCGGCTTCCCGGCCGAAGGTAGAGATGGTAGGCGTTGGCCAGGATCATCTGGGCGCCCGCTGCCCGCACCTCTTCCGGCCGCAGCCCTTTCACCGTCCCTTGGGTCCCCACCGGCATGAAGGCCGGCGTCTTCACCTCCCCGTGGGGAGTCTGCAGGCGTCCCGCCCGGATGGGGGTCCCCGGCACTTCCGCCTCCACAACGAAGGAAAACGTCAAAGGCACCCTCCTAAAGGATCAGCATGGCGTCGCCAAAACTATAAAATCGGTATTCCTTTTCCATGGCCACACGGTAAAGGGACAAAAGCCGCTCCCTTCCCAAAAAGGCCGCCACCAGATAGAGAAGGCTGGAGCGGGGCAGGTGGAAGTTGGTGATGAGGCCCTGGACCACCTGGAAGGAGTAACCCGGCTGGATGAAAAGATCGGTCCACCCTTCCTGGGCCCCAAAGTCTCCTTGTGCCGCCGCCTCCAAGGCCCGGCAGGCGGTAGTCCCCACCGCAACCACCCTTTTGCCCCGAGCAAGGGCCCCCTTCACCTTGAGGGCCGTCTCCGCCGGCACTCGGTACCATTCGCTGTGCAGCTTTCCCCGGCCCACATCTTCTTCCCGCAAGGGCCGGAAGGTCCCCAAACCCACGTGCAGGGTGACCCAGGCCACCTCCACCCCTTTCCCTTTCAGGTCGGCAAAGGTCCGGGCAGTAAAGTGGAGGCCGGCGGTAGGCGCAGCCGCCGACCCTTCCTCCCGGGCGTAAATCGTTTGGTACCGCTCCCGATCCACCAGGGGGCGCCGGATGTAGGGGGGGAGGGGGATCTCCCCCGCCTCCCAGAGGCGGGAGGCTCCCGCCTCCACCTCCAGGACCGCCATGCCCTCCCCCCGTTTTTCCATAATGCGGACGCGGCTCTCCCCCGGCCCTTGGAGCTCCTCTCCCTCCCGGACCCTGCGGTACGGTTTCAAGAGGACCAGCCAACGCGTCCCCTCGGGGTGAAGGAGGAGCACTTCCACCCCTCCACCCGTGGCCCGCCGCAGGTGCCAGCGGGCCGGCCTCACCCGGGTGTCGTTGGCCACCAAAAGGTCCCCTTCTTCCAGAAAGGAAGACAGCTCAAAAAAGCGGGCATGGACCACCTCCGCCTGCGCCCGCCTCACCACCATCAGCCGTGCCTGATCCCTTTCCGCCAGGGGTTCCTGCGCGATGAGCCTCTGGGGAAGATCGTAGTCGTAGTCGGCGAGGGTCAAACCCTTCGTCCCTCCGGCCCCTTATGCTACCAGAATTCACGAATCGTCGCCGGGGAGAGGAAGGACCGGTTCCGTCGTCCCTTCGCCGTCCTCCCGGTCTGTGTCTCCCGCCTTTTCCTTCTCCTTCCCGTCCTTCTTCTTATCCTTCCCTTTGTCATCCTTGCCCGGGTGCAGGTCTGCACCCTTATTGCGCTTTTCTTCTTTGGGCTGTTTCTCTTCTTTCTTGTCTTTCTTTTCTTTCTCCCCTTTTTCCTTATCTCCGAAGACGTCCCCGGGTTTGACCCCCTTTTCCAGGAGGGCCTTCACCACTCCCTTGGCCTTCACCTCTTCGGCATCCAACTCCACCCCTTGCTCCTGAGCCTTCTCCAGGAGGAGCACCTGACCCGGGTTGAGGCCTGCCCCTCGGGCCTTTTCCTCTTCTTCTTTCCATTCTTTTTGCGGCGGAACCACCAGGACCACCTCATCGCCACCCCCGGATCCCACAGGGGGCTCGAGCCCTGGGTCTTGCCCATCCTGCCAGAAGGTCACCACCAAAGGCCCCTGGCCTGACTTCTCCTTCAGCTGCTCCAGCGCCTTGGGATAATCCAGACGGTAAAGGGAGCGGGCCTCTGGGAGCGAGAGCCCCTCCACACCCACCACGCGCCCCTCCCCATCCAGGGCCAGGGTGACGCTCAGCCCCTCCCCTTCCACCGTCATGTGGGCAAAGCCCCTCGGGGTGCTGCCGGCCCACCCAAAGCCTCCCACCGCCAGCAATAGGCCCGCGGCCACCGCCAGGACCTTCCAGCGCGCGGCGGCCCGCGGGCGGAGGATGTCCTTGGGGCCGAAGAAAAGCTCTTCTCCCGGCACCACCTGCCGGCCCTTCCCCTTCACTTCGAGAAACCTTCCGTCGGGAGTCAGGACCAGGTACCCATGCCCCACCGCCTTGAGAACGCGCCCTCGTTCCATCATCGGGTCTCCTCCCATGAAAGGTAACTCTTCAGCATCTCCAAGCCTTCCCAGATGATGAGGGCGGCGGCCAGGATGTACTTTCTCTGCCGCTCCAGCGTCTTGGCGCTCATCCCCACCCGGGGATCGGCGGCCATCTCCTTGAGGGGCAACCGCCCCGTCCGCTCCACGTAGCGGGTCCACTCCTTCTCTTCCGCCAGGAGGCGGGCCGCATGCAGGGCCCTCTTCCGGGCATCTGCGTGGCGGGGCGTCAAGGCCACCAGCTCTTCCAGGGTGATCCCCCAGCGGCCCAGGGCTTTTTCATAGCGCGCCATCTCCTCCCGCCGCCAGACAGCCTCTTCCTCATCCCGGAAGCGCACCCGCGCCTCCCTTTCCTCCTGGGGCCAAAGGACATCCCCCTCGTCGCTTTCCACCGCCAACGACGACCACGGGATCTCCTTTTGTCGCTTTTCCTTGCGCCAGTGATCGTAGAGCCGGCGGCGGATCACGGTGCCGGCAAACGTGGAAAAGCTGGCGCCCCGGGACCCGTCATAGGCATCGATGGCCTCATCCAGGGCCTCCAGGGCCACCGACGCCTCCTCCTGGTGGCCCGGGCTCACATACCGGCCCGAGGCTCTGGCCGCCACCTTGAGGGCGAACGGAACCCACGCCTCCAAAAAGGCGATCCGCGCATGCCTGTCGCCAGCCTTCGCCCTTTCGAGAAGCTGGTCCATGCGACCCTCTCGCCCAGTCCTTTCGTGTCGAGCCATGGTTTTATGGGGCACCTAACGCCGAAAAAACCAGAGATTCAGGAAGATGGTCAGGAGGAGGCTGAGGAGAAGGCTGGTGGCCAGGGGGATGTAAAGGGTAAAGGAATCCCGGCGGATGAGAAAATCCCCGGGAAGGTGGCCCAGCCCCGGCACCCTTTGAAAAAGCCACACCACCAGTGCCGCCCCCATGAGCAAAAGGCCGGAGAGAAACAAAAGGCGGGCCAAGCTATCCAGGACCCTCCTCCTCTCCAAAGAACCCCAGCTGGCCGGCAGGTATCTCCAGGCCCAGGTGGCGAAACCCTTCGGGGGCCAGCATCCGGCCGCGGGCCGTCCGCCGCAAGAGGCCCTTTTGCAAAAGGTAAGGTTCGTACACGTCTTCCAGGGTGGAGGCTTCTTCCCCGATGGCCGCCGCCACCGCCTCCAGCCCCACCGGACCGCCCCCGTAGTGGCGGGCGATGGTCTCCATAAGGCGCCGGTCCACCGGGTCCAACCCCAGGTGATCCACCCCGAGAAAGCTCAGGGCCTCCCGGGCCAGCTCCAGGTCGATGGTCCCTTTCCCCTTGACCTGGGCCACATCCCGCAGGCGCCGCAAGAGCCGGTTGGCCACCCGGGGAGTTCCCCGGGACCTGCGGGCCACCTCTGCCGCCGCCTCGGGGCTCAAAGGGACCCCCAGGACGCCGGCGGAGCGGAGGAGGATGGCTTCCAGCTCCGCCGGTTCATAAAAAGCGAGGTGGAGCACCACCCCAAAGCGATCCCGCAGAGGGCCCCCCAGGCTTCCCGGCCGGGTGGTGGCCCCCACCAGGGTGAAAGGCGGAAGATCCAGGCGCAGGCTCCGGGCCCCGGGTCCCCGCCCGATGACGATATCCAGGGCAAAGTCCTCCATGGCCGGGTACAAAATCTCCGTGACGGTCGGGTGGAGGCGATGGATCTCATCGATGAAAAGGACGTCCCCTTCTTTGAGGCCCGTCAAAATGGCCGCCAGATCCCCCGCCCTTTCGATGGCGGGGCCGCTGGTCATCCGGATCTGGACCCCCATCTCCGCCGCCACGATGTGGGCCAGGGTGGTCTTCCCCAGTCCGGGAGGGCCGTAGAAGAGGATATGGTCCACCGGCTCTCCCCGGCTGCGGGCCGCCTCCAAAAAGATGGCCAGCTGCTCCTTCACCCTGGTCTGGCCGGGGAACTCCGCCAGCTTCCTGGGCCGGAGGCTCAGCTCCCCCGGCTCCTCGCCGGGGAAAAGGGCCGGCGCCACCACCCGGGAATCATCCCTTGCCACGGCTATCCCTCCTTTACGTGCCCGCAAGCACCCGCAGGGCGTCCCTCACCCACTCTTCCGGGCTTCTCCCCTCGTCCCCGCCCTTTCGCACCTCCTGGAGGGCCTTCCAGGCTTCACTGGGAGTATAGCCCAGAGACGTAAGGGCGGCGACGGCATCCTCCAGCGGGCCCTCCCCTGCCGCTGGCCCACGGGCTCCTTCCCCTTCCCAAGGAAAGGTCTTTTGCTGCAGTTCCAGAAGAACCCGCTGGGCTGTCTTGCGGCCCACCCCCGGCACCGTCTCCAACCGATGGAGGGATCCTGTGCGCGCCGCTTCCTGGAGGGCCTCCCTCCCCAGTCCCAAAAGGGAAAGGGCCAGGCGCGGCCCGATGCCGGAAATGCCCCGCAGCATGCGGTACATGGCCTTTTCTTCGGGAGAAGAAAAGCCCACCAGCACCCACTCATCCTCCCGCACCTCCAGGTGGGTCCAGAGGCGGGCTTCCCGCCCCACCGCCGGCAGGGCTCCCAAGGTGACGGCGGAAACCAAAAGGCCGAAGCCCAGCCCCCCCACCTCCACCACCACCAGGGCGGGTTCCAGGTCCTTTTCCCCCAGGATCTTCTCCTGCACCAAGCCGCGAATCCGGTAAATCACCGCTGCCGCTCCAAGGCCTCGAGAAAAGGCATCTGATTCAAACTACAGATGGCCACCGCCAAGGCATCGGCGGCATCGGCCGCCATCCCTTCGGCGAGGCGCAAAAGAAGCTGCACCATGTGCTGCACCTGCGCCTTGTTCGCCCTCGCCTCCCCCGTGACCGCCATCTTCACCAAGTGGGGGGGGAACCCCCGCACCTCCAGCCCGCGGGCAAAGGCCGCCACCAAAATGGCGCCTCTCACATGGCCGACCGCCAGGGCGCTGGAGACGTTGCGCTGAAAAAACACTTCTTCCATGGCCAAAAGGTCCGGGGTCCACCGGTCCAAAAGATCCTCCACCTGCCGGTGGATGAAGCCCAAGCGCTTCACCAGGGAATCCTCGGGCGACGTCCGCACCACACCAAAATCAAGGGCCCGCAAGCGGCCCCCTACTTCTTCCACCACGCCAAAACCCAGGCGTGCCACCCCCGGATCAATGCCCAGCACCCTCACGGATGGCCCACCTCCTGGGCATTTCTTCGCCCCTGGCCCTGCTCAATCCTTCAGACCTTCCAGGAGCTTTTCCACCTCCTCGTCATCCAGGACCGTCACCCCTTCTTCCAGCCGGGCTCGGTCCTGGGGTCGCAGTACCTCCTCCGTGATTTCCGTTTCCCGCATCAAGGGCCCCAGGTCGTTGGGGGTGCCGTAGTAGACCCCCACCCTCCCCTGGCGCAAGAGGAGGGTTCGGCCCCGGTACGGGCACCCCGGCGCCTGCCGGTGGATGACCACCCGTTGCGGGCTAAACTCTTCAATGATGGCATCGGCTTGGAACTCCTCCAGGTCCGCCCGGGTCCACCCCACCCAGTCGGCGGGAGCCCGCGCCACGTCCTCCAGGGTCTGGCGGCAGGTCCCTTCCACGTATGTGATGCGCCGCACGATCTCCGTGTCCCTCTGGATCCGGGCTGCTTCCGGTTGATCCACCGGCACCGCCGGGGATTCTTTGGCCAGGTAGGGAGGCTGCCACAGCTGGTCCCAGAGGATCCCCGCCGTGGCCCCCAGGAGAAAGGCCAGTGCCAAAACGAGGGCCAAAAGTTGGGGGGAACGCACCCCACGCCACCTCTGGCCTGAGGGTTCCCCCACGGCGGGTCTTCTATGCAAATCCCTTTCAGTTCTTTAAGCTTCGACCTTTTCCCAGGCCTCATCGGATAGGCTGAGGTTGGTGAAGACGTGCTGCACATCTTCGTGGTCCTCCAGCGCCTGCAGAAGTCTCACGGCTTTCTTGATGTCCTCTTCGTTTTCCGGCTCCACGGTGGTGGTGGGCATCATCACCAGGGAGGCATCGGAAAAATCGTAGCCATTCGCGCTCAGCGCCTCCCGCACCCGCGCCAGATCCTCCGGCGCCGTCACCACTTGGGCCCCTTCCTCCGTTATCTGCACATCCTCCGCCCCCGCCTCGGCGGCATCCATCAAGAGGGTCTCTTCATCCAGGGAAGGCGCTTCCTTCAGGGTCAAAAGGCCCTTTCGTTCGAACATCCAGGCCACCGCCCCCGACTCCGCCAGGCTTCCCCCATGGCGGCTGAAGAGATGGCGGATTTCTCCCGCCGTGCGGTTGCGGTTGTCGGTCATGATCTCCATGATGATGGCCACGCCGCCCGGCCCGTAGCCTTCATAGGTCAGCTCCTCGTACTGAATGCCTTCTTCCTGGCCGCTCCCCCGGCGGATGGCCCGCTCGATGTTGTCCGCCGGTACCCCGGCCTCCCGGGCCTTTTCGATGGCCACCCGCAGCCGGAAGTTGGCCGTGGGATCGGCTCCTTCCTTGGCCGCCATCATGATCTCCCGCGCCATCCTAGAATAGAGGGCTCCTTTTTTGGCGTCCTGCCGCATTTTCCGATGGACCCGGTTATGCCATTTGGAATGTCCCGCCATGCTTTTCCTCCTCCTCCCCCGGATCGGGGGGCATCGACCGTTTGTGGGCCGTCATCCGGTGCCGCTCCTCGATCATCCGCCGCACCTCCGGGGAGAGGCCATCCCTGTCGCCGGCGATGTAGGCATCCAGGTCGTCGTAGGTAAACCCCAGCTCCCCTTCATCGGTTTGGCCAGGCCAGAGGTCGGCTGAGGGAGGCTTTTTCAAGATGGCCTCCGGCACCCCCAGAAACCGGCCCAGCTCCCTCACTTCCCGTTTGAGGAGGTGGCCGATGGGCAAAAGGTCCGCCCCGCCATCGCCCCACTTGGTGAAATAGCCGATAAACCGCTCGCTGCGGTTGCTGGTGCCCAGCACCAGGGCCTGGCGCCCCGCGGCCACATGGTAAAGGGCCGCCATCCGGAGCCGCGGTTTCAGGTTGGCCTCCCGCAGGCGGCTCACGCCTGCCTCCAGGCGCCGATCCTCGGGACGGGCAAGGGTAGCGGTGAAGACGTCATACACCGTGCTCAGGTCGAAGGTGACAACCTGCAGCCCCAGGGCGGTCCCCAGGTCCTTCGCAGCGGCCACCAGCTGGGGGTCGGAGTGGCAGGGCAGCACCAGGGCCCAGGCTCTTCCGGGCCAGGCACGGGCCGCCAAGGCCCCCACCACGGCCGAATCCAAGCCTCCTGAGAGCCCCAACACCCCGCCTCTGGCCCCCGCTTCTTCCACCTTGCGGATGAGCCAGCGCTGGATGCGCTCCGCTTCCCCTTGCGCCCAGCTCTTCATGGATCCCTCCTAGGGTCGCCGCAAGCGAACAAACCGCCGCCGCCCCACCTGCAGTACGTCTCCGTCGTTCCATTTTAGCAAGGCTTCCCCATCTTCCACCAGCTGCCCCGCCAGGCGCACCCCCCGCTGCTGGATGAGGCGCCGGGCCTCCTTGCGAGAGGAGGCCAGCCCCGTCTGGACCAAAAGATCCACCGCCGTCCCGTCTCCCGCCGCCATCTCCGCCAGCTCGGACGGAAGCTCGTGCTGGCGAAACACCCGATCGAAATGATCCTGGGCCTCATGGGCCTGTTCTTGACCGTGGTAAAGGGCCACCACTTCCCAGGCCAACCGGGCCTTCAAATCCCGGGGATGGATCTCTCCCCTTTGTAGCCCTGCTTCCAGCCGGTCCGTTTCCTCTGGAGGCACCGCCGTTACCAGCCGGAAATACCGGATGATGAGGTGGTCCGGCAGGGACATGATCTTGCCGTACATCTCCTGGGGGGGATCCTCCAGCGCCACGTAATTCCCGAGGCTCTTGCTCATCTTTTGCGTCCCATCCAGTCCCTCCAAAAGGGGCAGGGTCAGGATCACCTCAGGCTCTTGGCCGTAATGGCGCTGGATCTGGCGGGCCGTCATCAGGTTGAAGGTCTGGTCGGTGCCCCCCAGCTCCACATCGGCTGCCAAGGCCACCGAATCATATCCCTGCATCAGGGGATAGAAGAATTCGTGCAGGGAGATGGGCCGGCCTTCCTTGAAGCGCTTGGCGAAATCATCCCGTTCCAGAAGGCGGGCCACCGTCACGGTGCTGGCCAGTTCCACCAGCTGGGCAAAGGTCAAAGGGGCCAGCCACCGGGAATTGAAGTGGATCTCGGTGCGGGCGGGGTCCAGGACCCGGAACACCTGCCTCTCGTAGGTCTTGGCATTGGCCTGGACTTCTTCTTCCGAGAGCTGCCTCCTGGTTTCGCTCCTTTCCGTGGGATCCCCGATGCGGCCGGTGAAATCTCCGATGAGAAACAGCACCTGATGACCTAAGTCCTGGAACTGGCGCAGCTTACGGAGAACCACGGCATGTCCCAGGTGAAGGTCCGGCGCCGAAGGATCAGCTCCCAGCTTCACCTTCAGGGGCCTTCCTTCCGCAAGGCTGCGCCGGAGCTTTTGCAAAAGCTCCTCTTCCTGCTCCAGAAGAACGGCCCCTTCTTTGATGATGGCCAACTGACGCTGTACTTCCTTCTCCAGCTCGCCGCTTTCCATGGGGAACATCATAGCATTCCCCCGCGTCCCTGGGTAAGGAGAGGCCGTAAGTTATAATGGTACGGCAACGTGGGAGGTTTCCTTGCGTGACACCTAAACGAAGCGAACGAAAGGGTAAGCGGCGCTACCGGGTACGCTGGTGGCGTCTGTTGCTGCTCCTTACGATCCTATTTCTCCTGGGGGCCTCGGCGGGAGGCGCTTTTTTCATCTACCAAGCCTTGAAAGATATGCCGTCTGTGGAAACCTTTCGGCCCCAGCCTTCCTTGACCTCTTACATCTACGACCAAAACGACCGGCAGGTGGCCCCCATTCCCGGGGTGGAGAACCGCTTGCCGGTGGACCTCAAGAAGATCCCCGTCCACGTCCAGGAAGCCGTCGTGGCCATCGAGGATGCCCGCTTCTGGAGCCATAAGGGCATCGATCTGGTGGGCATCGCCCGGGCGGCCCTGAACGACCTGGCGGGAGGCAAGCTCCAGGGAGGCAGCACCATCACCCAGCAGCTGGCCAGAACGGCGTTTCCCATCGGGAGCGAGCGCACGCTGAAACGAAAGGTGCAGGAAGCTTTTCTCGCCATCCAGATCGAGCGCCACCTCAGCAAGGAGGAGATCCTCCAGCAATACCTCACGTGGGTGAACTTCGGCAACGGAGCCTACGGCATCGAGGCGGCGGCCCGGACTTACTTCGATAAACCCGCCTCGGAGCTCACCCTGACGGAAGGGGCTCTTTTGGCAGCCCTTCCCAACGGCCCCTCCTACTACAACCCCTACGTCCACCCCGACCGGGCCCTTCACCGGCGAAACCTGGTCCTCAGCCGCATGGCGGAGCTGAAGTTCATCACACGGGAGGAGGCGGAAAAGGCCAAGGCGGAGCCCCTGGGGATCGTGGAGCACCGGCCCCGGACGGGGGGAGCCGATTACCCCTACGGCTACTTTGTGGACTACGTCATCGACCAGCTTCTCCAGATGGGCCTCACCCCGCAGCAGGTCTTCGGAGGGGGCCTGAAGGTCTACACCACCTTGGATACCCGCATCCAGACGGCCATGGAAAAGGCCGTGGCCCGGCATTTCCAGGAGCTGGCCAAGTCGGACCCCAAGTTTTCCTTGGATGCCGATCCCCGCATCGAGACGGCGGCCGTCCTCCTGGACCACAAGACGGGGGCCATCCTGGCCATGGTGGGCGGCCGGGAGCACAGCCAGGCCCGGGGCCTCAACCGCGCAGTCCAGGCCAAGCACCAGCCGGGGTCGGCCATTAAGCCCATCGCCGTCTACGCCCCCGCCTTCGCCATGGGCCTGACCCCCGCCACGGTGGTGGACGACCGCCCCTACCTCATCCAGACCCCCGGGGCTAAACCCTGGATCCCCTTCAACTACGACCGCAAATACCAGGGGCTTACCACTATCCGCGAGGCTGTCCACCGCTCCGTCAACAGCGTCGCCGCCGAAACCCTGCAGATGATCGGCGTCGACACCGGCCTGGAGTACGCCATGAAGATGGGGCTCTCCAGCCTGGATCCCCAGAAGGACCGGGTGCCCTCCCTGGCCCTGGGCGGCATCACCTATGGGGTGAGCCCCCTGGAGATGGCCGTGGCCTACGGCACCCTCGCCAACGGGGGCGTCAAAGCCGAGCCCTTTGCCATCCGCAAAGTGACCGACAGTCAGGGCCATGTCATGAAGGGGTCCGACGGACGTCTTCTGGAATTCCATCCCCAGTTCACCCCGGTCCTCTCGCCCCAGGCCGCCTACCTCATGACCGACGTCCTCCGGGGCGTGGTGGACCCCTATCCCGCCGGAGGCTACCTCATCAACTCCCGCACCGCCCCCCGCGCCCACATCGACGGCTGGCAGGTGGCGGGAAAGACCGGAACCACCAATGACCACAAAGCCATCTGGTTCGCCGGTTACACCCCCCTTTATACGGCGGTGGTGTGGATCGGTTACGACAAGGAACGGAGCCTGGGCACCTCCGCGGCCGGCGGCAGCTGGGCGGCTCCCCTCTGGCAAAAGATCATGTCCGCCGCCCTGGAGGGAAAGCAGCCCCAGACCTTCCAGCGGCCTCCCGGCCTGGTGACGGCCACCATCGACATCAAGAGCGGCCTTTTGCCTTCTCCGGAGACCCCTCCCCCATACCAGCGCCAGGAACTCTTCGTGGAGGGGCAGCAGCCCACCTCCGTCAGCGAAGTGTGGAAGGTCCTTCGCATCACCGAAAGCGAGCCGCAGATGCTGTGGAACCCCGGCTGCCCTCATCCCTTGGTGGAAAAGACCTTCCTCATTCGCCCGCCCTTCACAGTGGAAGATGCCCAGAACATAGCCAAAGCGTACTATGGTGCCGCCTATACGCCGGAAAAGGCCGGCGGCTGGGTTCCGGCAGACGTCTGGTGGGGGCCGCCCTACCTCTCCTGTACTGCTGCGACGCCGCCCCCGGAAGGTACCCCGCCCGGCGGAGACGGCGATGGATCCCAGGATACTCCCGTGACCGAAGCCACCATCCGCCTGGCCAAGGGCCGGCTGCAAGAGCCTGCCTCGGGCCTCGTGAGCCAAGTGGAGGTTCCCCTAAACCTCACCATCCAAAACGACGATGGCGACCGCACCTATACCCTGCGCGTCAAGGATTGGGACTGGTCCCTGGACGTTCCCGCCGGCCAGACGCTGAGCGTCACCGTCACCCCCAAAAAGGTGGGCATCTTCGCTCTGGAAGCCATCAGCAGCCAGGAGGAAAGCAGCCGCCTGCGGTGGCTGGTCAGCCCTTAAGGCGAAGGACGGTGACCCCGTCGCCTCCCTCCCGGGGCAGGCCCGGCCGAAAGCTCACCACCAACGGGTGGGCGGAAGCCCAGCGCCTCACCTCCTGGCGCAGGATCCCCATCCCTTTGCCGTGGAGGATCCTGACCTCCTCGTAGCCGGCCAGAAAGGCATCGTCCACGTACTTATCGAGGCGCAGGAGGGCTTCATCCACCGTCACGCCGTGAAGATCCAGGGAAGGCCCGACCTCGGCCCGGGCCCGGTAATTCACCTGGCGCCGGCCCGCCGCCGGAGGGCGGGGAGGGACTTCCTGCACCGCCAGATCCCCAGGATCCACCCACACCCTGAGGGGCCCCAGCTGCACCGGCACCTTGCCGCCAGATCCCGGCGGCCCCGCCACTTCCCCTTGGGCCCGCAGGCTCTGCACGTAAACCCTTTCGCCCGGCTGAAAGGAACTCCCCGGCGGTTTTGGTTGCGCCGGCCCTTCGGGAACCAGGTCCCTCTCCAGCTCTCTTTTCAGCTCCTTGATCCGCCGGCGAAAAGCCTCCTCGTCCCCCTTCGCCCCCGTTTCCTCCCGCAGGGACTCCAGGAGAAGGCGCCCCTTTTTCTCCAAGTCTGAGAGCTCCCGCCTCACCCTTTCCTGCCACGCCCGGACCTCCTGGGCCGCTTCCTCATAGAGGCGGGCCCGGGCCCGTTCCAGCTTCTCTTTCTCCTCTTCCAGGGCTTCCCTTAGTTCCCTGGCCTTTAGCTCCTCTTCCTGCGCCTGCCGCAAGGCAGCTTCCGCCTCCACCCGCATCTCCTCCAGCCGGGTCAAGAGGCGATCAGCCCGCCGCTCTTCCGGATCCCGGTAGGCTTCCGCCGCCTTCAGGATCGGCTCGGGCAACCCCAGCCTGCGGGCGATCTCCAAGGCATAGCTCTGGCCGGGCTTTCCCATGAGGAGGCGATAGGTGGGAGCCAGGGTGGCCAGATCAAACTCCACCGCCCCGTTCTGAAGGCGAGGATGCCTTTCGGCAAAGGCCTTCAACGGCCCCAGATGGGTGGTGGCCAAAAGGTAGGCCCCCCGCTCCAGGAAGTAATCCAAAAGGGCCATCGCCAGGGCTGCCCCTTCTTCGGGATCGGTGCCCGAACCCACCTCATCCAGAAGGACAAGGCTCCTGCCTCCCACCCCTTCCAGCATTTCCTTCACATGGAGAAGGTGCGCCGAAAAGGTGGAAAGGTTTTGCTGCACATCCTGCTCATCGCCCACATCGCAAAAGACCTTCTCAAAGAAAGGGAGCTTGGTCCCTTCCCCCACCGGGGGAAGAAAGCCGCTCTGATGAAGGAAGACCATGAGGCCCACCGTCTTGAGGGCCACGGTCTTTCCGCCGGTATTGGGCCCCGTGAGCAAAAGCCCATGGCCCGGCCCCGAAAGCTCCAAGTCCATGGGCACCACATCCCCCTCCAGGAGCGGGTGGCGACCTTGATGAAGCTCCAAGGCCCTCTCCCGCAAGCCCCCAGGGCGCAATCCCTTCCAGGAGAGGCTCATCTCCGCCCGGGCAAAGGTAAGATCCAAGACGGCCAAGATTTCTTCCGCCAGCTCCATGAGATCGGCCTCTTTGGCCACCAAGGCGGAAAGGGCCCGCAGGATCCGTTCCTCTTCCGCCTCCCTTTTCCGAGCCAGAAGAAGAAGCCTTTCTTGGATCTCCACCGCCCCTTGAGGCTCCACGAAGGCCGTCTGGCCCGAAGCCGACACATCCCGCAGGATTCCCGGCACCTGGTGGCGGTAGGAGGCCCTCACGGGCACCACAAAGCGCTGCTGCCTTTGGGTGATGACGGCTTCCTGGAGGTAGTCCTGCATCTGGGGGGAGCGGATCAAACGGTCTAGAAAGCGCCGCAGCCGCTCTTCTTCCCGGCGCTCTTCCCGCCGCAGCTCCGCCAGAAGGGGACTGGCCTCGTCCTGGATCTCCCCATCGGGGGAAATGGCCCGCAAAATGGCCCTCTCCCCTTCCTCCATGGAAGGAAGGGCCTCCCCCACGTCTTTTAGCTCCGGCCCCCCCGAACGAAGGAGGATCCCCTTGATCTCCCGGGCTGCCCGGGACGTCTGGGCGATCTGAAAAAGGGCGCGCCCCTCCAAAAGGCCCCCCCGCCGGGCCCGTTCCAGGTAGGGCCCAATGCGATGGACACTGGACCAGGGTAGGGCGCTCCCTTCCTGCAAAAGGGCCGCCGCTTCTTCCGTCCGGGAAAGCTCCCGTTCCACCCAAAGAAGGCTTCCCTGAGGGAAAAGCCTTCCGGCAAGGGCTTTTCCTCCTTCGGTCATGGTTCTTTGGGCCAGCCGTTCCCGGATGACTTCCCAATCCAGGGCTGCCAGGGTGCGGGAACTGGTCAAAAGGGGTTTATCCATGACTTTAGCCTACCACGCCTCCAGGTGTGGTAGGCTTCTCCCCGGAGGAACCCCATGACAGCCACTTGGGTCGTGTTGGCCGGCGGCGACCTGGCGGCCCCTTCCCTCATCCGTCAGCTGGTCCGGGAGGGAGCCTCCCTCCTTTGCGCCGACACCGGCGTCGATCATGCCCGGGCCCTTGGCCTCGTCCCCCAGGTGCTGGTGGGCGATTGGGATTCCGCCAGCCCCCAAAGCCTCCAGTGGGCCAAAGACCGCGGCGCAGAGATCCACACCCACCCCGTGGTGAAGGATGCCTCGGACCTGGAGCTGGCCTTCCAGTTCCTCCTTCAAAAACATGGGCTGGAGGATCGCCACGGGACGCTAAGCAAAAAGGAGGCCGCCCCTTCACTGGAGCTTCACGTCTTCGGGGCCACCGGTGCTCGCCTGGATCAAACCATGGCCTCCCTCTTGCTCCTGCCCCTCATGGAAGAAAAGGGGGTCACCGTCCATCTGCATGCCCCCGGCTGGCTGATCCGGGCCCTTGGCCCTTTCCGCCCTCGCCTCACCCTTCCCGCCCGCCCAGGGGCCCTCCTCTCCCTGGTACCTCTGGATCCATATTGCCGGGGCGTCACCCTGGAGGGAACCCGCTATCCCCTGCAAGAGGCCGTCCTTTCCCGCAGCTCCACCCTGGCCACCAGCAACGAAGTGAAAGAGTCTTCCGTCTCCGTCACCCTCCGGGAAGGCATCCTCCTTCTCTTCCTGGAGGAAAGGGACCCATCGAGCCCAAAGGAGGCATAAGACCTCCTCCCTGCCCATAGGAGGGGAGCATGAAGGGGCACCTTTTGGCCTTTTCCCTCCTGGTCCTTTTCCTCTCCCTCTCTCTTTCCGCCTGCGCCTCCCATCCTCCCCGGGTGGCACCGGAGGTAACCCTGGAAGGCGAGCCTATCGGCGGTTTCACCGCCGAAGAGCTCCGCAAACGCCTGCTCCTGGCTGCCCCCCGCCTGGCCATGCCCCCCAAGGAACCTTCGCTCGACCCCGCCACCGGGGGCCTCATCCCAGGCCTAGACGGCTGGCAACTGGACGTGGAGAAGACCCTCAGGGAAGCCCTTTCGGCCCCCCAAGGGGCGTCCCTTTCCTACCGATTTTCCCCTTGGCTCCCGCAAAAGACCCTCCAGGACCTTCCCCCCGCCCCCATCTACCGGGGGAATCCCGAGAAAAAGGCCATGGCCTTTCTCATCAATGTGGCCTGGGGCAATGAATGGATCCCCGATCTCCTGGCCCTTTTGGAAGAGGAACAGGGTTCCGCCACCTGGTTTCTTTTGGGGCGCTGGGCGGAAAAGAACCCCGAGCTGGCCGAAACCATCGCCCAGGCCGGCCAGGAGATCGCCAGCCACGGTTACCGGGATGGGGAGTGGGAGTCATACTCCCCCGAGGAGATCCGGGAAGACATTCTGAGGGCCGATGAAGCCATCCAAAAGGTCACGGGCCAAAAACCCCTCTGGTTCAGCACCCACAAAGGCATCGTGACGGAAACCATCCTGGCCACCGCCAGGGAGCTGGGCCATGAAACCATCCTCTGGAGCGCCGACACCGCCGACTGGATGGACTTGAGCGTCGAGGCCATGGTGGCCCGGGTGGAAAAACGCCTTCAACCCGGGGTCCTCGTCCTGATGCACCCCACCCCCAAAACGGCAGCTGCCGCCCGGGAGATCCTCCGCCTCGGAAAAGAAAAGGGCCTCACCCTTCTCCCGCTCGGGGAGCTTCTTTCCCCCCGGCGCCTGGAGGAGCCTGGGCCCCTTGCGCCTCCCAAAGGCTCCCCACCGTGACCACCCTCAGCCCCGTTCCGCCCGCCACTGTCCAATCGCCTCAAGGCTCCAGGTATTCACCACATCCTCCGGCCGGGCGCCCGCCCGCCGGGCTTGCCATACCCCAAAGATCCTCAGATCCAGATCCTCCACCCGGTGGGCATCGGTATTGATGGCTAAGGGAAGCCCTTCCTGCAGGGCGGCCAAAGCAAGGGAAGCCGGGAGATCCAGCCGCATGGGGTTGGCGTTGATCTCCATGGCCACCCCCATTTCCCGGGCTTTTTGGAAGATCTTCTCCCAATCGGCTTCGTAGGAAGGCCTTCGGCCCAAAAGCCGTCCCGTGGGATGCCCCAGGACATCCACCTTTCCGCTGGAAAGGGCCCTCAAGATCCTCGCCGTCATCTCTGAGGGGGAAAGCTGGAACTGGCTGTGGATGGCAGCCACCACCCAGTCTAGGGAAAGGGATGGGGGCACATCCAGGGCGCCGCCGGGCAAGATGTCGGCTTCCGTCCCGTGGAGAAGGACCAGGTCCTTCAAGGACCCCTGGAGCTTCCCGATGGCCTCTTGCTGCCGCCGAAGCCTCTCTTCATCGAGACCCCTCGCCACCTTCAGGTGAGCCGAATGATCGGTGATGGCCAGATACCGATACCCTCGCTCCCGGGCTCCCGCCGCCATGGCTTCCAGGCTGTCGGCACCGTCGCTTTCCGTGGTATGGGCATGGAGCTCTCCTTGGCACGGGGAAAGGGTCACCAGAGAACCTCGAAAGCGCTGGGGAAAGGCGCGGATCTCCGGAAACATCCAAGGCTTTTTGAGAAAAGAAAAAACGGCTTCTTCTGCCGGCAAAGGCTTCAAGCCAAAGGGATCAAAGCTGGCCAAAAGATCCTCTGGGGGCGCAGGGAACCCCTGGGGAAGGGCCGGCAGGGGGGCCTTCTCCCCCTGGGGATCGGTCCAGTGGTAGAGGGCCCACCCAAAGGATGCGCGGCGGACCCAGCGCACCTCAAAGGACACCCCTTCGTAACTTCCTTCCACCTTGAAACCGAAGGGCCCCTCCTCGGCTTCCCCGGCGAGGATCTCCAAGATCCTTTGGACGTCCCCTCCCTGGGGCAGGGCCCCCACCAACAGGATCTTCTCCACCACAGGTTCCCTTCGGCGAAGGGCTCCCCCCTCCCAGAGGGCAAACCCCTTCTGCCTAAAGACCCCTTTGATGGTTTCCGCCACGGGCCAGGCTTTTCCCAAAAGGTAGCCGGGGGGCCTTTCCAGAAACGCCTTTGCCCCGTCCTTGAGGGCCCGGGCTTTTTTCTCTCCCAGGCCGGGAAGGGTCATCAGCTGCCCAAGGGATACTTGCGCCAGTTCCTTTGGACTGGCGATCCCATGGGTCCAAAGAGTCCTGGCCGTTCCCGGGCCCACCCCGGGAAGCTCCAAAAGATCCCACACCCCCTGGGGGATTCTCTCCCGCAGTTCCCGTTCCACCGCGGGTTCCCGGCCTTCCAAGAGAGCCGCCAGGGTCGCCGCCAGGCCCGGCCCGATCCCCGGCACCTGGGTGAGGTCCTCTTCGCTGGGCATCTTGCCCCACCGATCGAGGGAAGCGGCTGCCCGCCGGTAACCCATGGCCCGGCCTTCTTCCCCCAAAAGGACCCAGCCGTCGGCATAAGAGCGCAGAGCCCGCACCAGATCTTTAAGGTTCAGGCTCCTTCCCCTTTCCCGCCTCCTCCTGGCGCGCCCAAGCCTTTTCCAAAAGGCCCAAGGCCCGTTCATGTTCCTGGGAGAGTTTCTCCAGCTCCTCGGCGAAATGAAGGGCCGCCAGGATGGCCAGCTGCTGGGCCGTCGCCCGGGGATAGCGCTGGGCCAGGTCCCACATCCGGCTATCCACCAGCGAGGCCAGCCGCCGGATCCGCTCTTCGGGCGCTTCCCCTTTGAGGGTGTATTCCTGCTGATAGATGGTCACCTGAACCCGGTTGGTCGACACCGGTGCTTTCCCCCTGCTCTTGCCAATTGGCCTTGGGCTTCAATTTTCCTCTTCCAAAGCCCCCGCCTTTTGGCTCCAACTCCCGTACGCCTCCTGAAGCTCCGCCTCCACCGCCTCCAGGCGCAAAGCCAACTCCCGGGCCCTTTCGCCCTCCTGGTACGCCTCCGGCCGCCCTAGCTCCCTCTCCAGGAACGACCGCTCCCTTTCGAGGCGATCGATGGTCTCCTCCAGGGCCATGACCTCCCTTGCCAGGCGCTGGCGCTCATGCTTGCTGAGGCCCTTTTCTTCCTTCGTGGAAGGGGTTTCCCTCCCCCTCTGCGCCTCCTTTTGCGGGGAAGGATTTTCCCAAAGGGCCTCATACTGGCCCAGAAGGTCTTCTCCCTTCAGCTCCACCACCTCCTCATTCCGGGCTCCCAGGACCCAGAGGCGGGTCCCCAGGTGGAAGAGGGAGCGGTCATGGGTGACCAGGAAAAGGGTTCCGGGGAACGCCTGCAGGGCCTCCTCTAGCTCTTCCCGGGAAGGAAGGTCCAGGTGGTTGGTGGGCTCATCCAAAAGGAGCACATTGGCCCCTGCCAGCTGGATCCGCAAAAGCTGCAGGCGCTGGCGCTCTCCCCCGGAAAGGACTGCCACCGGCTTTTCCACGTCGCTCCCTCGGAAAAGGAAGCGGGCCAGAAGCCTCCTGGCGTCCTCCACCGTGGGCGCTCCCAGATCCAGGATCACCTCCAGAAGATTCCGTTCATCCTCGGCAAACTCCTCTTCCTGCCTGAGGAAGGCCACGTGGGTCCCGGCGCCAAAGAGAAACTCCCCTTCCCTCCTCCCCGGCAAAGGTTCCCCGTGGAGCAGCCGCAACAGGGAGGATTTTCCCGATCCATTGGGCCCCGCGATGATGACCCG
>JASBVX010000199.1 GCA_029960865.1 Bacillota bacterium
CAAAGCCGGCAAACTGCCGCATGGTCCAGAGGCGGCCCCGGTACATGGTCTCGTGGATCCCCCGGGTGAAGGGAAAGGTCCCCGGATCCCCCAGGTCCCTTTCGTAATCCAGGGCGGCCATGTCGTCCCTTTCGTAGACCAGTTTCACCGGGAGACCGGAGAGGGTTTTCAGACCCCTTTCCTGAAAAAGGGCCATTCTCCCACCCCCTTTTCTTTTTCTTTCCTTAAACTATTCTAACGGAGCTTTCTCGCTGCCTCCAAGGCAAAGTAGGTGACGATGAAATCAGCCCCGGCCCGGGCGATCCCCAAAAGGGATTCCTCCATGGCCTTCTCCCCATCCAGCCAGCCTCGTTCGGCGGCGGCGCGGATCATGGCGTACTCCCCGCTCACCTGGTAAGCCCCAAGAGGTATGTCAAAGCGGGCTCTGGCCTCATGGATCACATCGAGATAAGGGCCCGCCGGCTTCATGAGGATCATGTCGGCCCCTTCCCGAAGATCTTCTTCGATCTCCCGCAGCGCCTCCCGCCGGTTCCCCGGATCCATCTGGTAGGTGCGCCGGTCCCCAAAAGCCGGAGCCGAATGGGCCGCTTCCCGGAAAGGCCCGTAGAAGGCCGACGCATACTTGGCGGCATAGGACAGGATGACCACATCTGCAAAGCCCTTTTGCTCCAGCACCTCCCGGATGATCCCCACCCGGCCGTCCATCATGTCGGAAGGAGCCACCACGTGGGCCCCCGCTTCCGCCAAGGAGAGGGCCGTCTGTCCCAAAAGGGGAAGGGTCGGATCGTTGACGACCTTTCCCCCTTCCACCAGGCCGCAGTGGCCATGGGTGGTGTACTGGCAAAGGCACACATCGGCCATCAAAAGGAGGCCCGGCACCTTCTTGCGAAGCTCCCTCAGGGCCCGCTGCACCACTCCCCCGTGGCTGTAGGCCCCGCTCCCCACCTCGTCCTTTTCTGCAGGAAGCCCAAACAAGAGGACCGCCGGGATCCCCAAGGAATAAGCTTCTTCCGCCACCTCCACCACCGCTTCCGGGCTCCAGTGGAAATGGCCCGGAAGGGACGGAATCGGCTCCTTTTTCGTGACCCCTTCCGCCACGAAAAGGGGCAGCACCAGCTGGGAAGGGCTCAGCCTCACCTCCTGGACCAGACGGCGCAGCCCTTCTTCCTGGCGCAAACGACGAAAGCGGGGAAAATCCTGTCTCATGGGTTATCGCCCCCTTGCCTTTGTAAGATCCCCCGCACCCGATAAGTGAGGGCCCGATCCGCCAGGGAAAGGCGAAGCCTGCGGGCTTCCTCCCGGGTGCTGGCTCCCCAGGGGATCACCGGAGGGGCTTTTTCCTCCACGGTTTCCCAAAGCCCCCTGACGGCCGATGGGCTGGCGCAAAGGACCGCATCGGCCTTTTGGGCCGCCGCCAGGGCTTCCTCCCGGTCTGCCGCCCCCTCCAGGATCCGGTAGGTCACCGGCGTCAAAAGAAGGCCCGCCAGGGGCTGCAGACCCACCACCGTGGAAAGGGGCGAAAGGGACGAGCGGGGCCAAAAAAGATGGTCGCCCCGGGCAAAGCCTTTTTGCAGAAGGGCTAAGAGGGCCCTTCTCCCTGCCGCCTCATCCCCTTTTTCCACCGGAGGCCAGGTGACCTTCCCCCACCCCAGCTCCGCCGCCTTTCGCCCCGTCGCCTCCCCTACCGCCCAGATCAAGAGGGATTCCTTGGGCAAAAGCCCATGGAGCAAAAGCCCATCCAGGGCCCGGGGGCTGGTGAGGAGAAGGTGCTTTTGCCCGCCCCTTGCCTCCAGGAAATCCTCCCAGGCCTGCACGAGCTCCGGGTTTTCCTCCGGGATCTCCACCTTCACGGTGGGCACGTGAAACACGGTAAAACCTGCCTCTTCCAGGAGGCGGTTCCAGGCGGCACCGGTCTGGTCCCAAGGGCGGGTATTCCAGAGGTTCATGGGGCCCTCGCCCCTTCGAGAAGCTTTCGGCCCACCGCTTCCACCAGGGCCCGTGGCTCCTCACCCCGGGCCTCCACCGCCTGGCCTCCTCCTTCACCCCAGGCAGCCCTGAGGTGCCACCCTTCCCCCTCCCTTTGAGCCAGAACCCCCAGGGCACTCCAGCATCCTCCCGCCAGAAAGGCCAAAAGGGCCCGCTCCATCTCCACCGCCTGGCGCACCTCCGCCCCGTCGATGGCCCCCACCAGTTCCAAAAGATCCTTTCGGTCCTCCCCCACCTCCACCGCCAGGGCCCCTTGCCCCGGCGCCGGCAAGAGAACATCGTAAGGAAGGCGTTCCACATGCTCTGCCTGCAGGCCCAGGCGCTCCCATCCCGCTGCCGCCAGCACCAGGCCCTCCACTTCCCCGTCCTCCAGCTTTTGCAGGCGGGTGTCCACATTGCCCCGGATCTCCTCGAAGACCAGATCCGCCCGCGATCTTTGCAGAAAATAGCGCCTTCTCACGCTGGAGGTGCCCACCCGCATCCCCGGGGAGAGATCCTGCCAGCCCGGCCCCCTGGAAATGAAAAGGTCCCCGGGATGGGCCCTCTCAGGGTAAGCCGCCACCACCAGCCCGGGCACCTCTTCCAAGGGGAGATCCTTGGCGCTGTGGACCGCCAGGTCCACCTCGCCCCGCAAAAGGGCCCCCTGCA
>JASBVX010000200.1 GCA_029960865.1 Bacillota bacterium
GGTGGAGTTGGGCATCTCATGCTCGATGTAGGCGATGAGGAGCTGGTCGAAGGCGCGGATCTCCTCTTCTTCGGGAGGCCTTCCCGTGATGATGTAGAGGAGGTTTTCCACAAAACCCCGCTCGGCCTGCAGATCCCTGGGCTTCAGGTTGGACGACACCCGCTGCAGGTTGGCCACCACCACCGCCACCTGCGAGAGGACATGCCAGCCCTTCTTGCGGTCGGCTTCAGGGGTGGCGGCGCTGGCATGGGGAGCGAAATTTCCCAAGGCGGAAACCCCTGTCCTGAGACGATCCATGCCGTGGCTTTCGGGGGGAAGGAGGCGCAGGATCTCCCAAACTTTCTCGGGAACTTTGGCTTCTTCCACCAACCGGCGTTCCAGGGATTCTCTCTCTTCTGGGCTGGGAAGCTCTCCTTCCAAAAGGAGGGCTGCTACCTCCACGTAGGTCTTGCTGCGGGCCAGATCCAGGAGATCATAGCCTCGAATGACGATCTCTTCATGATCAACATCGAGAAAGGAGATGGACGTCTCTGCCGCGATGACGCCCTCCAATCCCGGGCGATATTCTTCCATGGCCAAACCTCCTACCCCATTCTAGCCTTTTGCCCCGGACCTACCGCCGCGGGAAGTTCTCTCCTTGGAGAAGGCGCCCCGCCACCTGAGGAAGGAGGGCGGCCACATCGGAGGCGGTGAAGCTGAAACCCTGGGTCTCCCACAAGGCCTCCCCCGCCAGCCCTACCAGGAAAGCGGCTCCTGCCCCCGCCAGGAGGGGGTCTTGCCCTTGGGCCAGGAAAGCCCCTGCCAGGCCCGCCAGGACATCGCCGGTGCCTCCCGCCGTGAGACCCCGGTTGCCTGTGATGTTGTAAAGCCACTTTTCCTCCTGGACGGCCACATCCAGGGGCCCCTTCCCCAAAAGGGTCACCCCCAGGTGGAGGGAAAGCCGGCGCAGGGCTTCCCTTCGCAAGAAGAGTTCTTCGTTGACCGTCAAACCCTCCTTGGCCGGATAGGGGGAAGAGAACACCCTTTCCCAGAGTCTTCTCGCTTCTCCGGCGTGGGGGGTCAGGAGCCAGGGGCGGAAGTCTGAAGGCTCCATCGCCTCCAGAGCATCGGCATCCACCACCATAGGAAGGCCACGGCCTTCGATTTTCTTCAGGAATCTCTGGAGAAAACCAAGGGTCGTGGGATGGCGCCCCATCCCCGGCCCCACCACCACCGCCGTCACCCGATCCAGCACCTCTTCCACCTCGGGGAGGTGGCGTTCCTCCCAAATGGCAGCGGGCACACCCAGGGGCATCGGGATGAGCTGAGGGGGAAGGGGTCCTCCCTGGGGCCTCCCCAGCCACACCCGATCCACAAAAGGGGCCGCCGCTAGGGCCGAGAGGAGGGGAGCCCCGGGATAAGCCTCGCTTCCTCCCAGGACCAGAAGATCGCCGTTTTGACCTTTGTGCGCCCCTGGGCGCCCGAGGAGGGGGCGCACATGGCCGGGCCCCACAAGATGGCGGGTTTCCGGGAGGAATCCGATGGGATAGAGGACCTTGGGAAAGGGGTGGCCATCGCCGGCATCCCACTGGAAGGCCACCACTTCTCTGGGTCTCACATGAGGTTCGAAGGGGTAACCGCTGGGAACATCGACTGAGACGATGGGGACGTCGGCATGCAGGGCGGCCAGGCGCTGGATGGCCGCCCTTGGCAGGCCCCGGGCCGGCCCTTTTTGTCCCCGGCCCAGAATAGCATCCAGGATCAGCCCTCCTTCCGGAAAGGCGAGCTCCCGCAGCTCTTCCTCCGAGGTTACCTCCATCACGCGAATCCACGGCGAAGAGGCGGCCAGCCGGAAGTTCTCCAGGGCCGCCCCGTGGGTCGCCTGGGATGGTTTACCCAAAAGCCAGATCTCGACCGGGAAAAGGTGGGCCAGGTGGCGAGCCGCCACTGCCCCATCGCCCCCATTTCCCCCGAGGCCAGCCACCACCAGAAGGCCCCGCACCAGGTGATCGGGGTAATGGGTTCGAAGGTGGTGGGCCAGGGCGCTCCCCGCGCCTTCCATCAACACTTTGAGATCCTGGCCCAAAAAAAGGGCGGTGCTGTCCCAGAGCTGGGGCTCCCCTGAGATCTCCACAGCCATCCCTCCCCGCAGGCTCCCTGCCACAAAGTCTTTTCTTTTGGTAGGGTGCCCTTGAGAGGAGATTTCCCTTGGATAAGAAGCGTTTCCTTCTTCCGGCCGTCGAAGAACGCCTTTACTTCAATACTGGCACCGCAGGTCCCCTGCCCTTGCCCACCCTGGCCGCCATGGAACGTTCCTTGCAGGAAGATGCCTGGAGGGGTCGCATCGGCGCTCCCCGCATGGAGAAGGTCTTTTCCCTCCTCAAGGAAACCCGGGAGGCGGCGGCCCTTTTTTTTGGCGCCGATCCCCTGGAGGTGACCCTCACCTCCCGCTGTACCGACGGCCTCAACATCGTGCTCTGGGGGCTCGGGTGGTCCCAAGGGGATGAGATCATCACCACCACCCACGAGCACCCCGGCCTCCTGGTGCCTTTGGCCCGCCTGCACCAGAAGTACGGAGTGGTCATCCGCTACGTGGAACCGGGGACAGAGGCAGATGGATTCCTCAGCCGCCTGGAGGCGGCCTTCTCCCCA
>JASBVX010000201.1 GCA_029960865.1 Bacillota bacterium
CTGGCCCCCCGACAGCTGGTGGGGATACCTACCGCTGAGGTTTTCCAGGCCCACCAAGGTCAGAAGCTCCTTCACCCTGTCCCGGACCTTTTTCGGATTCTCTCCCCGGGCTCTCAGGCCAAAGGCCACATTCTCAAAGACCGTCAGGTTGGGGAAAAGGGCATAGTGCTGGAAGACCATCCCCATCTGGCGCTGGGCCGGGGGGCGGTGGGTGATCTCCTCCCCGTCCAGCCACAAAGAACCCTCATCAGGCTTTTCCAAACCGGCCACCATGCGGAGCGTGGTGGTTTTCCCGCAGCCGCTGGGCCCCAGAAGGGCCAGGAGCTCCCCTTTCTGCACGTCCAGATCAAGACCCCTGACGGCCGGCACCTCTTGATAAAACTTCACCAAGTGTTTCATTTCCAGGAACAAGGGTCATCCCTCCTCCATGCCCCTGGCGGAGCAAAAGGCCCACCAGGAGGAACGTCAACGAGAAACTGATCACCGCCAGGACGGAACCCACCTGGCCGTTGGTGTTGGACACCTGATAGATCCACACGGGAAGGGTCTTCCAGCTGCTCCCCACCAGAAGGTTGGTGAGGGCGAACTCCCCGAAGGCCAGGCTCATCACCAGAAGGCTGCCGCTCAAAAGGCCCGGCGCCAGGACCGGGATCACCACCTGGCGCAGGAGAAAAGGCCAGGATGCGCCCAGGGTGAGGCCTGCCTCCACCAGATCCTTCATGCGGGTCGTCTGCAAAGCTCCTTCCACCGCCCGGTACATGAAGGGCATGGCCACGGCGCTCACGGCGAAGAGGAGGAGAAGGGGCGTGCCGTAGAAGGGCAGGGGCAGGGGCGCATACACCTGGATCAGCCCCAAGGCCAAAAGGACGCCGGGGATGGCGTAGGGAAGGAGGGAGAAGACCTCCAGGATGGGGCGCAGCCTGGGTACCGCCAGATCGGCCGCCAGGGCTGCCGGCAAGATCAAGAGGGCGCTCAGAAGGACGCTTCCCACCGCCAGCAAGAGGGAGCGGGAAAGGGCGGCCCAGAAATCGGGATGGGAAAGAACCCCGTGGAAGGCCTCTAGGGTGAACCCTTCCGGCCAAAGGGTATGGTCCCAGCGGGTGGCCAGGGCAAAGAGAAGGGAGGCCAGGATCGGCAAGAGGAGATAGGCCGCGACGGCCACCAGAAGGAGGGACCCCAGGAGGGAGGAACGTTTCACCCCCACCATAGCCGTGCCCTCCTCTGGGCCTTTAGGTAGGCCAGGGTCGCCACCAACAGAAGCGCCACCATCACCACGGCCGTGGCGCTGGCCTCACCGGGGGCATACCCGACGTTCCCCGCCGCCGCCAGGCTCACCTGGATGGGAAGAAGGTTGTAGCGGGCCCCCATGAGGGCAAAGGCAGTGGCATAGGCGCCAAAGCTGTTGGCGAAGAGAAGGGCGCCCGCTCCCAGGGCGGAAGGCAGGAGGATCGGCAGGCCCACCTGGCGCCAGAAGAAGAAGGGACGGGCCCCTAAGGTTGCCGCCGCCTCCAGCCAGGCGGGCTTCAAAGCTGCCACGGACGGCAGGAAAAGGATGATGAAAAGGGGGATCTGGAAGTAGAGGTAGATCAGCAGGAGTCCCCACCAGCTATAGAGGCTGAAGGTATCTCCCAGCTGCAGAAGATGGGTCAGGACCCCTGCGTTGCCCAAAAGAACGATGTAGGCAAAGGCCAAAGGGACCCCGGCAAAGTTGGCCGCCACGGCGCTCAGGGTGGTGAGGAAGGCTTTCAGGCGGCGGCTGGGGAGGCGGTGGAGGGCCAGGGCAGCCGGCGCTCCGATGAGGACTCCCAAAAGGGCTGTCGCCAAAGAGAGGCTGAAGCTGTGGCGAAACGCCTCCAGGTACTGGGGTGAGGTGAGGGCGGCGTAATTGCCGAGGAGCCCCTGGGCCCCCTGAAAGCTCTGCAGAGCGATGGCCAAAAGTGGCATCACCACGAAGGCCAGGGCAAAGAAGAGGAAGGGGATGGCCGGCAGCCAGAGAGAGAAAGGAACCCTGGGGCGGCGCCCCGCTTTTTCGGCGGGGGCACCGCTCCAGACCACTTCTTTTCGGGAAAGAGCCTTACTCATCGGGTCTCACCGGCCGATGACCTGGGCCCAATCGGCGGCCACCTTCTTGGCGCTCTCCTCAAAGGCCTGCCAGTTGGTGATGGCTTTGGCGCTCTTATAGGCATCCGCGGGCAACAGCTTTTGGGCCACCTCCGGCGGTAGCTTCACATCCCGGATGGGGCGGGCATAACCCTTGGCGAGGTTGATCTGCCCCTCGTCGGAGAGGACGAATTCCTGCCAGAGCTTGGCCGCATTGGGGTGGGGCGCCCAGCGGTTGAGGATGCTCACATACGCTCCGATGACGGTTCCATCCTGAGGAATGATCACTTCCAGGGGAATCTTCCCCTGCAACCGATCCCGGTGATAGAGGGTGAGGAAATCCCAGTCGATGACGATGGGGGCCTCCCCTTTCTCGATGTTGGCGGCCGACGGCGCCACGGGGATGAGGTTGCCGCTTTGGGCCAGCTGCCGGAAGAAATCGAGGCCGGGTTGGATGTTGGTCTCGTCGCTTCCCATGGCGAAGTTGGCGGCAAAGACAGCCCAGTTGGCGTTGGCCGCC
>JASBVX010000202.1 GCA_029960865.1 Bacillota bacterium
GGCGGTGGAGGAGTTTGCCCTGGGATTTGGGCCCCTTCTCCTCTCCTTCCAGTGGGGTGAGACCCAGTACAGCTGGCGCCTTTTGCCCCTGGGAGGGTTTGTGCGCATGGCGGGGATGTTCCCGGAGGATGAAATCCCCCCCGACGAGAAGCTGGCGGCCCCCGGGGCGAAAGCAAAGCCTTACGAAGAAGGCCGGGGTTTCAACGACCAGACGGTGGGCCGGCGGGCGGCCATCATCGCGGCAGGGCCTATCATGAACATTTTCCTGGCCATCGTCCTCTTCGTCATCGTGTACGGGGGTCTGGGGGTGCCCCAGCCCACCTTGACGGTGGACCGCCTTGTGCCGGGATTGCCGGCGGAGACCGCGGGGATCCTGCCGGGGGATAGGCTGGTGGCCATCGACGGCCGGCGGCTGACCTCCTGGGACCAGGTGCCGCCAGCGGTCGCCCAGTCCCATGGCGCCATGGACGTGGTGGTGGAGCGGCAAGGGGTGGAGAAAACCTTTGTCTTGACACCGGTGGTGGAAGATGGGCGCAAGCTGATGGGAATCGCTCCCAAGGTGGAGCCGGTACGCCTTCCTTTTCTGGCCGCCGTGGGGGCGGGCTTCCAGGATACAGGGGCCATGGTGGGGGGCTTGTTTCAGGGTTTGGCGCAGCTGGCTCAACCGGGAGGGACCCAGGGGGTCATGGGGCCGGTGGGGATTGCAGGGACCATCGCGGAAGCCAGCCGGGCAGGGCTGGCCCAGGTTCTCTTCCTGGCGGGCATCATCAGTTTGAACTTGGGGCTGATTAACCTTTTGCCCATTCCGGCGCTGGACGGCAGCCGGCTGGTATTCTTAGCATGGGAAGCCATGCGGGGCAAACCGATGGATCCCCGGAAAGAAGGGCTGATTCACCTGGTGGGGTTCGCCCTTTTGATGCTTCTTATCTTGATGGTGACTGTCCAGGATATCCACCGTTTGACTGGCAGCTGAGGAGGCGACCGCAATGAGCGAGACGTCGGAGTGGATCCAGCGCCGCCCCACCCGGGCGGTGCAGGTGGGGCCGATCCGGATCGGGGGCGGGGCCCCCGTTTCGGTGCAGACCATGACCAAGACCGACACCCGGGATGTCTGGGCGACGGTGGATGAGATCCGCCGGCTCCACATCGCTGGCGCCGATCTGGTGCGGCTGGCGGTGCCCGACAAGGAGGCAGCCCGGGCCCTGAAGGATATTGTCAAGCACAGCCCTTTGCCCGTGGTGGCCGATATCCACTTCCATCACGTCCTGGCCCTCATGGCACTGGAGGCAGGGGTGCAAAAGCTGCGTCTCAACCCCGGCAACATCGGGGGCGAAGCCAAGGTGAGGGAAGTGGTGAGAGAAGCCAAAGCCCGGGGGGTGCCCATCCGCATCGGGGTCAATGCCGGCTCCCTGGAAAAGGACCTTTTAGAGAAGGTGGGGCGGGCGCCGGAGGCTTTGGTGGCCTCTGCCCAGCGCCATATTCAGATCCTGGAGGACATGGATTTCTTCGACATCGTGGTTTCCCTCAAGGCCTCCGACGTGCCCACCATGGTGCAGGCGTATCAGCTCATGGCCAAAGAGAGCCCCTATCCCCTCCATCTGGGGGTGACGGAGGCGGGGCCGGGACTTCCCGGGACCGTGAAGAGCGTGGCGGGGATCGCCCACCTCCTGGCGCAGGGCATCGGGGATACCATCCGGGTCTCGTTGACGGAAGAGGCGGCCAAGGAAGTGGAAGTGGGGCTGGAGATCCTCTACGCCTTGAAGATGCGGACCAAGCGCCTGGAGATCGTGGCGTGCCCCACCTGCGGGCGGGTGGAGGTGGACCTTTTCAAGGCGGTGCGGGAAGCGGAGGAAAGACTCCAGGGGGTGAAGGTTCCGGTGAAGGTAGCCATCATGGGCTGTGTCGTCAATGGGCCGGGGGAAGCCCAGGAAGCCGATGTGGGGGTGGCGGGCGGCAACGGCTATGCCGTCCTTTTCAAAAAGGGAAAGATCGTGCGGCGGGTGCGGGAAGAGGAGATGGTGGACGCGCTGGTGGACGCGGTGCGGGAGATCGAAGGGGAAGCCGGGGAAGAGGGCGCCGGGTGAGACGACGCCCTCTTTTTTCAGCCGGCCGAGGTCTGGGTGTCGCTTTCCACCAGGCTGGCGATAAATTCGTCCACGTTTTGGGCAAAGCGGGCTTCCCGGCTGTAGAGGCGGTCCACCATGCGCCCCCTTTCGAAGACCAAAAGGGTGGGGATGCCGCGGATGTCGAAACGGGCGGCCACTTCCATGGCTTCTTCGGTATCCACTTCCGCAAACTGGAGGTGACCGTTTTCCGCCGCGAGCTGGGCCACCTGCTGACGGATGGGGTTGCATTCCTCGCACCAGGGCGCATGAAAGAGGACCACCACCGGTTGGGAGGCATTTTGCAGGAAGAGATCGAAAGTTTCGTCGGTGAGGTAGTTTATAGCCATAGGCGACACCTCCGGGCAGAACTTTAGCATGTGCTGCTAGCATTCCCAAAGAGGAGGGTTTCCATATTGCGTCTCAGCCAGTACTTTTT
>JASBVX010000203.1 GCA_029960865.1 Bacillota bacterium
TGGGCATCGGGCCCACCTTCCTCATCGATGCGGCCGCCTACCTTCCCTTCATCCTGGGTCTCCTCCTGATGCGGGGGTTGCCCCAGCCTCGCCAGGATGGCCGCAAGGTGGGGGAGCAGGTCATGGAGGGGCTCCGCTACGTGGCAGCCACCCCCCAAGTCTTCTGGCCTATCGCCCTGGTGGGGGCCGTCAGCCTTTTGAGCATCAACTGGAACGTTCTCTTGCCCCTCTTCGCGAAAAACGTCCTCAACCTGGGGCCCGATGGGCTGGGCCTCCTCTATGGGGCGCTGGGCATCGGATCTTTGGCCGGCTCCCTCCACATGGCGCGGGATAGCCGCGCTTTTACCACCGGCCGCGTCGCCCTTTACGCCATCCTCTTCACCGCCTTTGAAGCCCTGGCGGCCATTCCCAACCATGTCTGGTGGGTCATGGCCTGCTTGGTGGTGGCAGGCTACTATTCCATCCGCTTTACCGCCGGCAGCAACGCCTACGTCCAGATCACCGTTCCCGATTACCTGCGGGTTCGGGTGATGTCGGTCTATTACCTGGTCTTTGGAGGCTCTTCCCCGTTTGGCAACGAGCTGGTCGGAGGCATGGCCCATTACGCCGGCCCCAAGGGAGCCCTCCTTTTGAGCGGCCTTCTGGGGGGACTCTTTTCCCTGTGGGTCTTCTGGCGCTGGCGCCGCCATATGCATGGGGAAACCGCTTCCGGAGCAGGCTAGTTCCCGGAGGTACCGGGCACCCATTGCGCCGCTTCGTCTTCTTGGCGGGAGCTCTCTTTTTCCTGACGGGCTGCCGGGTTGACTACCCGGCCTCGGTTCTTGATCCGGCGGGGCCGGTGGCCCAAGCCCAGCTAAAGCTCCTGGCCCTCTCTTTTCTCATCATGGCGGGCATCGCCACGGTTGTCCTGGGGCTTCTCCTCTACGCCGCCCTGCGCTTTCGCCAAAAACCCGGCGATGAGGAAGACCCTCCCGCCAGCCCGGGGGTCACCTGGGTGGAGGTCCTCTGGACGGCCATCCCCCTCGCCCTCTTGCTCATCATGGCCATACCCACCTATAGGACCACCTTCTACCTGGCCAAACCTCCTACGGGGAACCCCCTGCCCGTGGAAGTGGTGGCCCATCAATTCTGGTGGGAGTTCCGGTATCCCGATCAAGGCATCATTACCGCCAATGAGCTCCACATCCCCGTAGGGCGGCCGGTGGAGATGAAGGTGCGCTCCGCCGATGTGGTTCATTCCTTCTGGATCCCGCGGCTGGGGGGAAAGCTGGATGCCGCTCCCGGGAGGACCAACCGCTTCTGGCTGCAGGCCGATGAGCCCGGCGCTTATCCCGGGGTATGCGCCCAGCTCTGCGGGGCCGGCCATGCCCAAATGCACCTCGTGGTCCAGGCCCAAACGGAAGCTGATTTCTATCAGTGGGTGCAGGCGATGAAAGCTCCCTATCGGAGCCCGACGGACACCCTTGCCCTTGCAGGGGAGGCGGTCTTCGCCAAGAGCTGCCAGGGGTGCCACGCCATCGGGGGAAGCCCCTACAAGGGCCGGGTGGGGCCCGATCTGACGGCCTTCCACCTGCGCACCACCCTGGGGGCGGGCCTGGTGAAGAACACGCCGGAAAACCTCATCCGCTGGATCGAAGATCCCCTCGCCATGAAATACGGGGTCCTCATGCCTTCCGGCAAGCGGGACCTCAACCTCTCCGACGCTGAAATCCAGGCGCTGGTGGCCTTTTTGGAGGGTAAGCCTTGAAGAAACTTGGGGAATGGCTTTGGGTTCATCTCACCACGGTGGATCATAAGCGCATCGGCGTCATGTACCTGGTGACGGCCGCCATCATGCTCACCTTCGGCGGTGTGGAAGCTTTTCTCATCCGCCTCCAGCTCTTCCACCCCGACAACCGCCTGGTGGTGGGGGACAGCTTCAACCAGCTGGTGACCATGCACGGCACCACCATGATCTTCTTCGCCATCATGCCTCTTTTTGTGGGGTTCGCCAACGTTATCATGCCTCTCCAGATCGGGGCCCGGGATGTGGCTTTTCCCTTTCTGAACGCTTTTACCTACTGGCTCTATCTGGCGGGCTGCATTCTCTTGCAAACGGCCCTCATCACCGGCGACATGCCCAACGACGGCTGGTTCGCCTACCCGCCCCTCAGCCTCAAAACCTATAATCCCGGGTACGGCATGGATTACTACGCCATGAGCATCCAGATCTCGGGCCTGGGAACCTTCATCACGGGCATCAACTTCGTCGTCACCATCCTCAACATGAGGGCGCCGGGCATGACCCTGAGGCGCATGCCCCTTTTCACCTGGGCCACCTTCATCATGTCCACCGTCATCATCTTTGCCTTTCCTCCCCTGACGGCCGACGTGTTCCTCCTCATCTTCGACCGCCTCATGGGCATGAATTTCTTCAACGTGGCCCAGGGAGGAAACGTCCTCATCTGGCAGCACCTCTTCTGGATCTTCGGCCACCCCGAGGTCTACATCCTGATCCTGCCGGCCTTCGGGA
>JASBVX010000204.1 GCA_029960865.1 Bacillota bacterium
CGTGAAAAGACCGATGGCGCGAAGGCCCGTGGCCCGGGCTACCTCCCGTTGCACCGCCTGCGCAAGGCCTCTGGAATCGGCCGTCCAGTAATAGGTGGAGAGCCCCCGGATCCCGGCATCGGGGTTCCAGTTCTGATGAAGGCTGATGAAAAGGGTGGCCCCCAGATCGTTGGCCATGGCCACCCGGGCCTCCAGCCCCTTGAGCGCACCGTAATAGCTATCCTGGCCGTCCTTTCGGGTGAGGATCACCTGAGCGCCCGCCCCTTCCAAGAGGGCCTTGGCCCTAAGGGCGATCTGAAAGACGTTGAGGTGCTCATCCTTGGCGCCGGGATAGACGCCCCAAGCCCCTGTGCCATCGCCGTGACCGGGATCCAGGAGGATCTTCACACCCGAAAGAGATCCCTGGCCCAGCACCTTCTCCACCAGGCGAGCGAAGGTGCCCTGGGTCAAGGTACCGGTAACGGCAAGTCCCTCTTGCCTTTGAAAGGTCTCCAAAGCCGCCCGGGTACGGGCGCCAAAGAAACCGTCCACAGGTCCCGGGTTGAGCCCCACATGCCAGAGATCTCCCTGCAGGGTCCGTACCGCCGGCCCTGCCATGCCTTCTTTGAGGCCCGGGGCGATGGGACCTGAGACCTGAATCCAGGAGGCGGCCTCGGCGGTGGATCCCCACCCCACGGCCGCCCAGAGGAAGAAGCTCACAAGAACCAGAACGCTTTTTCGCAACCGACGTCCCTCCCTGATGGCTTCCAGATTACAGGGAGGGACCTGGGAAAACGACGGTAGTTCTTTCCTAGCCTTCGGGCTTCTCTTCTTCCCCCAGAAGCCGCCGCCGCCCGTCTTTGAGGACCTCTTGCGCCTGGCGGAGGTTACCCTCCACCTGGGTGAGAACCTCCACGGCGTATTTCACCGCCGAATGGCGCAGGCGCCGGGCTCCTTCTTCGGCTTCCCGATAGAGCTGGCGGGCCTCCTCTTCCGCCTTTTGGGCGATGACCGCCTCATCGGTGAGGTGGCGGGCTTCTTCCCGGGCCCGCTCCAGGATGGCCTGGGCTTCCTCCCGAGCCTGGGAGAGGATCCGCTCCCTCTCCCTCTGGATCCGTTCTGCTTCTCCCAAGGAGGGGGGAAGGGCCACCCGGACGGCTTCCAGGAGCTCTAGAAAAGGTTCTTCCTCGATCAAGAGCTTGTGGGTGAAGGGGAGCTTCCCGCTTTGGGTGGCCAGAGCCTCCAGCTGCGACAAAAGGGTCAATAGCTGATCCACTAGACCTTTTCCTTTCGGGCGGGAGAGAACTTGGCCTTGAGGGCCCCCGCCACATTGGGCGGCACCAGATCGTCCACGTCGCCGTGGAAGCGGGCCACCTCTTTGACGATGCTGCTGCTCAAGAAGGCGTGTTCTCCCCGTGCCACCAGAAATAGCGTTTCCACCTCGGGGGCCAGCCGGTAATTCATCTGGGCCATCTGCACCTCATACTCATAATCGCTGACGGCCCGCAAACCCTTCACAATGGCCGACACTCCCCTCTCCTTGGCGAAATGGGCCAGGAGCTCATGGCTGGCTTCCACGTCCACATTGGGGAGGTGGGCCACCGCCTCCCTCACCATCTCGATGCGCTCTTCCACGGTGAAAAGGGGCTTTTTCGCCAGGTTGGGAAAGACCGCCACGATGCAGCGGTCGAAGATGCGGCTGGCCCTTTCGATGATGTCCAGATGACCCAGGGTAATGGGGTCGAAGCTTCCAGGGCAAACGGCTATGCGCATAGTTTCACTCCTTCACCAAAAAGAAAAAGAGACCTCTTCCATATCGGCGCCGATCCGCCACCCGCAGTTCCGGCGGAAGGGCTTCCAGAAAGTCATGTTCGTTTTTAGCTTCCACCTCCACCACCGCCACCCCTTCTTCTTGCAGAAGGGGCGCCAGCTTCCCCAGCCAGGTGGCCCAGGCGGGATCCCGGTAGGGAGGATCGGCCAGGACCAGATCGAAGGAGGCCCCTTCGTCCCGCAAAAGCCCCAATGCCTTTTGCACCGGAAGGGGCAGCACCCGCACCGCCTCCCCCACCCCAAGGGCCTGGATATTCCGGCGCAAAGAGGAGAGGGACATGGGTGCCTTTTCCACGAAGACGGCCCCACGGGCCCCCCGGCTGAGGGCTTCCAGGCCCATGGAGCCGCTCCCCGAGAAAAGATCGAGAACCTCGCTCTCGGGGACCCGGGCCTCCAGGATGGAAAAGAGGGCTTCCCTGGCCCTTTGGGGGGTAGGGCGCACCGCCATCCCTTTGGGCGCAAAGAGCCGCCTCCCTTTGTGCTGGCCGCCGCTGATATGAAGCTGACCCATGCTTTTAGCATAACGCGAGGAAAAGGGGACCACCCTCTTTTGAGGGAGGATCTTTCTTTGGCGCTAAAGAGCGATCTGGCTCTGGAAGCGGTGGAAGCTTTTTTACAAGCGCAAAGGGTGGAGGAAACCCCTGGGGTCCAGGTGGATCAGGAGGAAAAGGAGG
>JASBVX010000205.1 GCA_029960865.1 Bacillota bacterium
CGATCACCGGCCGGAAGGCCATCGCCCTCGGGCTTTCGATCGGCGGCGCCGCCCCTCCGCCTGGCCCAGGAGGACCTTCCCCAAAGGTATCAGATTCTCCGTCGTCAGATGACCGCCGGCCAGCGCCTGGCCGATCTCCCCCGATTCCTCCAGGGCGATTTCTTCCGTCTCCACAAATACCCGTCCCCGCAAGATCTCGGGGGGCAGCTCCACCATATCGGGGCGGTAGCTTCCCACCCCGTTGATGTGGGCTCCCGGGCTGACGGCTTTAGGAGGAAAGACCGGCGTGGAAGAGGTGGTGACAGACGTAATGATGTGGGCTCCCGCCACAGCTTCCTCGGAGCTTTGGGCCGCCACCCAGCGGATGTGGGGGCGAAGGAGGCGGGCGTTTTTCACAAAGGCTTCCACATGGGAGGGGGTGCGACTATAGACCCTCACCTCTTCCAGCTCCCGCACGGCCGCCACGGAAAGAAATTGGTCCCACGCCTGGCCCCCTGTCCCAATCAGGGCCATGATGGCAGCATCGGGGCGAGCCAGAACCCGGGTGGCGATGCCGGCCGCCGCCCCGGTGCGGATGCGGGTGAGGGCGGTACCGTCCGTGGCGGCCAGGGGAACCCCTGTGGTGGCATCCAGAAGGAGAACGATGGAGACGATGGTGGGAAGGCCTTGGCGGGCATTGGCCTCGGAAAGGGTCACCAGTTTCACCGCCGCATGGCGCTCTCCCCTGGCCGGCATGATGAGCCAGGTGCCCAGATCATCCCGGGGAGAGAGGACCTGGCGCAAGGGAGATTCCACCTTTCCTTCCACCAGGGCCTTGTAAGCCTCCCCTGCCGCCTCCACGGCCTCCGCGGGAGGAAGGTAGCGGCGGAGATCGGCTTCGCTGAGGTAATGGAGGTCGTCAGGCCACGCCATACTCTTCACGCACCCCTTGCCTGCAATTTGATGGTGATGCCGCTGGGATCCGTCAGGGAGAGGTCTTCTTTCAATCCCAGGTGGGCCGCCAGCTCTTCCAGATCGCTTTCCTTGGGCAGCCAGATCGTAAAGCTTTCTAGGCCTGCAGCATCTTTCGGGGCGGGAGGAACATTTTCGCCCGCCCACATGTTGAGCCCCACATGATGATGGTAACCTCCTGCCGACAAAAACATGGCCCCGGGAAATCCCCTGAGGCTCACCGCAAAACCTAGATTCTCGTAAAACCTCGTGGCTTCCTCCAGATTTCCCACGTGGAGATGGACGTGGCCCACCACTGTTCCGGGGGCAAGGGGACCTCCCTCGCCTCCCCGGAGTTCCTCCAAAAGGTTCTCCAGATCCAGGGGCAACGTGGCCATGGCGTAGCCCTGGGGAGTCCGCTCCCACTCTTCCCGGGGGCGGTCCCGGTAGATCTCGAGGCCATTTCTGTCAGGATCGGGAAGATAGAGGGCTTCGCTCACCAAGTGATCGGCAAACCCCTGGAAGGGCCAGCGGGCTTCGAGAAGCTGCCGGAGAATGCGGGCCAGATCCACCCGGGAAGGCACCCGCAAGGCCACATGGTACAGGCCGGCCCGGTGGCGGGGCTGGGGAGGAGCCCCCGGAATCTCCAGGAGCCGGAGGATGGGTTCCCTTTGTCCAACAGGCGCCAGCCAGGCTTCGTGGGGGCCTTTCTCCAGGATCTCCAGACCCAGAAGACCTTGGTAAAAACGAAGGCTGCGGGAAAGATCCCCTACCCTGAGCTCCACCTGTCCCAACTCTGTCGCCGCCGGCAAGACGTAGACCATGGCCTCTCCCCCAAGGATTTTTCTTCATCTTACAGGATGGAAGGGAAAAGGCTTACGGAATTAGCCTTAAAGCTGGTGCCCAAAGAGGAGACGAAAGGCTCTTGCCCCTTCATGGGCAAGGGAGGCTGCCTCTTCCCCCAGGGCTTCTGCAGTGCAACCGATCACCTTCGGTAGCCAGGAAGGCGCAGAGGCCTCACCGCCAAAGGGACCTTCGTAGGGCCAGGGTCCGTCGGTTTCGAAGAGGAGAGGGAGCCCCGTCGCACGCACTTGCCGTGCCAGCTCCCGAGCCCGTTCCCGGTAGCAGACTTCCGGCGTCACCGAGATGCGGTAGCCGGCAGCCAAGATCCCTGCCACCACTTCTTCCGACGCCTTCAGCCAGTGGAAATGGGCTTTATTAACGCCCTCCTCCTGGAGGACCCAAAGAACTTCCTTCGCTCCTTCGTAAACGGCATGGAGGGCCAGGGGTAGGGAAAGGTCCCGGGAGAGGGACGCCCAAACCCGGAGCCTATCCAGGACAAGGGCCTTTTGCTCTTTCCGCTGGTAGTGAGGAAGGCCCACTTCCCCGATAGCGGAAAGCCGGCCTCGTTCTGAGCGGATGAGATCCACCAGCAAGAGAAACTCCCTTTCCGAAGAAAGAGGCCATTCGGGATGTTCCCCCAGGGCAGCGAAAACAAAACCGGGAAAACGCTCCTTCAGTTCCA
>JASBVX010000206.1 GCA_029960865.1 Bacillota bacterium
TGGCCGACCGGGTCGTCTTCATGGATGGCGGTGTCATCGTCGAGGAGGGGCCGGCAGAGGAGGTCCTGGGGCGCCCCAAGACGGAGCGGCTGCAGGCGTTCCTCTCAAGGTTCCACAACAGCAACGGTTTTTCCCATTAACGCAGGACGTTCATGTGCCGGAGCCAGCGGGACAGCCGGAACAAAAGCCGCGGTTTGGGGCCCAGTTTTTTGAGAAGCCGCCGGGTCTGTCCCTCACGGGAAGGCGTCCAGGCTTTGGGGTCCGAGAGGTAGAAACCCGGCAAACCATGGGCGGCGGCGCAGTGGAGGGGACCGGGAAGACCCTTGGCTTCTTCCAAGGAGCGGCGGTAGAAGAGGAGGAGCCGCTGCAAACCCTCATCGCCTGGGGGAAGGTAGGCGACAAAATTGAGATCGCCTCCGTCCCGGTCCTCATCCAGATCAATGTAGTAATCCAAAAGAATATGGAGACCTCCCAGCCAGGGGTAATAGGTCCTCTCCAGGGCCCGGCAGCGGGCCTCATCGGGAGGGCTGTCTTGAGCGGCGACCGCAAAGAGGGCGAAGATGCCCAGGGTCGATCCGGTGGCGGCTGCTTGCTCCGGCCAGGTGATGTCCCCAAGGGTAGCGTTCCTTGCCGCTTCCTCCCGGTAAAAGGCCAGGAGAAGTTCTTCCCGCTTCTGCCGTCCGGGCACATGCTTTCGCACCTGGAGCTCCACATAGCGCCGGGCAAAGGAAAGAGCCTCATTCCGGACGAAAGGCCAGTGGGGGAGCTCCTCCAGGGCCCCTTGGCAGGCCGCCACCAGACTGGGAAGGTAGGCATCTTCGGCGAGCGGGTGGAGGGCGTAATAGTCCTCTTGCGGCTCCCCTGGTTGGAGAGCCAGGAGGAAAGCCCGATGGAGGCGGCGAAAGTCCTCTTCCCCTCCATGGGGGCTTCGATCCACCAGGTTGTCCAGGTAGTCGCTGATGGTCTGCAAAGCCACGATGGCCCTTTGCACGGCATCCCTTCGCTTTAGGGGCGCTTCCAAGGCGTAAAGTGAGCCCCCGAGGCAGTGGAAGCGCTTTTTGGAGAGGCTGGCCAGAGCCTGCGTTTGGAGCTCGGGGTCCGATATGGAACGGGCCTGCACCTCCCAGCGGGAAAGGAGCTCCTCTATCCGGGGCCAGGACCGGACCAGGCGGACGATCGTCAGGATTTCCGCGAAGGTGGAGGGCAAATCCATCTCCTTTCGGCTCCTACCTATTCTGGCATAGATGTGGCACATTCGGAGGAAAGGAGGCAGATGGCGATGGCCTATCCCCTGCAGTGGAATTTGGAGACCCTCTTTCCCGGAGGGAGCGCTTCACCCCGGCTGAAAGAGACGGTGGAAGCGGTGGAAGCGGACGCGAAAGACCTTCTTGCCGCCTGGAGCCGGGAAGGAGGGGGCGGCCGGGATCTGGGGACAAAGATCCAGACCCTGACGGACCTTAACCTTCGCTTCAGCGACGCCTTTGCTTTCGTCGGCTGCCTTCTGGCAGCTCAGGTGGACGACCGGCAGGCGGCCCTCTGGCAGGGAAAGCTCCAGGAAATCGGAGCCCTTCTCTCCCAGCTGGAGCGCCTCTTGGATGATCGCCTAGGGGCCCTTTCCGAGGAGGCTTTCGGGGAGCTTCTGAAGGATCCTGATCTTCAGGCAGCGGCCTTCAACCTGAAGGAAAGGCGGCAAAGGGCCAAACGGCACATGGATCTCCCCCTGGAGCTTTTGGCGGCCGAGCTTTCCCCTTCCGGCTTTCATGGTTGGAACCGGCTCCACAGCCTGGTGGCAGGGAGGCTGCGGATTACCTACGAACTGGAGGGCAAGGTGCAGGAAGTTTCGGCGGGGCAGGCGGAGAGCCTCCTGGACCATCCCCGGCGGGAGGTCCGGGAAGCCCTTTTCAAGGGCTGGGAAGAAGCCTGGGGCAAGGAAGCCGATGTCCTGGCTCTGGCCCTCAACAACTTGGCCGGGTTTCGCCGTGTCCTGCAGCGCCGGCGGGGCTACGCCGATCCTTTGGATGAGCCCCTGGAGCTCAACCGCCTGCAGCGAAAGACCCTCGAGGCCATGTGGGAGGCGGTGGATGGGGCGCGGCCCCGCCTGAAGAGGTACCTGGAGGCCAAGGCCGGCTTTCTGGGGGTGGGGGAGCTCAGCTGGTTCGATCTTTCCGCCCCTCTTTTCACCGATGCCCCGGTCCTCTCTTACGACCAGGCGGCAGAGATTATCCTGACGGAGTTTTCCCGCTTGGATGGGGAGCTCTATGCCATGGCCCAAAGGGCCTTTGCAGAAGGCTGGATCGAAGCGGAAGACCGGCCCGGAAAAGCTCAAGGGGGCTTTTGCACCCGCTTCAATGCCGCCCGCCAGTCCCGCATTTTCCTCACCTTTGGTGGGACCCTCCCCGATGCCGCCACCATCGCCCACGAGCTGGGG
>JASBVX010000207.1 GCA_029960865.1 Bacillota bacterium
CGATGGCCGAGGAGCCTGGTGAGCCCACCCCTCCTGAAGAACCGCAAGATTTGCCGCCCCTCTTGCGGGAAGTGGTGGGCGCCCGCTTCCTCTTGGATGTGGGGGAGGCCAGCCGCCCCGTGACGCTGGCCCTCTCACCGGAAAAGGATTGGGTGGCGGTGGGCCTCAACCGGGAAGATCAATCCTCTCTTATCTATCTCTTTGATCCCCAAAAAGGTTTTTACCCCGTGGCCGACAATGATCGTCCCCTTCTTTTCACCTCCTTTGCCAGGTGGGCCGGCGAACCCCTTTTGGTTTGGGTGGAGGGCAACCTTTCCTTCGCGGGGTCCCTGGAAGCAGGCCCTAAAGCCGTGATCCTTTTCCTCAAAGATGGCCGCCTGCAGGAACGGGATTTAGGCCAATGCCCTGAGTTCCAGCCCATCACCACCAATGGCCAGCTGCGCTGGGAGGAACCCGCCCAAGGGGGGGTTCCTTTCCTTTGCGGGCGGGAGATGCGCTACCTGGACCTGGCCACCGGTGAGGCGGGGGTGGCCATCGCAGAGGTCCCCAGTTACGGGGACTACGTGTGGCCCCAGGCGGCCCCCGGCTTGCAGGCGGTTCTTTTCCAGGATGTCAACGATGCTCAGGAAGAGCAGCTTTTGCTCTGGCGGCGAGGCGAAGGGGCCCTCCCCATCCGCTCTCCGGAGGGAAGGCTGTACCTCCCCACCTGGTCCCGGGACGGCCGCTATTTCGCCTCCCTGATCCTGGGGAGCAACCCCGAGGGAGTTCCCCATCCCTGGCCCTTGGATGAGGGCCCCCTCCCTCTGGGGGACGCCCTGGGGGTTTGGGATGAAAAGGGGGAGGCCCAGGGGGTGCTGCGCTCGCCCCATGGGGTGATGAACGTGTCCTTCGCACCCCGAGGGTCCCGCCTGGCCTTCCTGGATGCCCAGGTGGAAGAAGCCGGGGATACCTATGTGGTGAGAAGCTATGGTCTCTATGGGTGGGAGGCCGGTATGAAGTCTCCCCAGCTTTTGAAAGGCGGGCTGGATCCCAGCCGCGCCTATGAAGTGGTCGGCTGGCTGGATGAAAGCCAGGTGGTGATCCGCAGCTGGCGCAACGATAGCTGGGGGGAAACGGGGGGTCCCTCCTTCCGCTACGAGGTGGTGGATACCCAGACGGGCAACAGCCGGGTGGCGGGAGAGGTGGAATGGCTTTTCGGCACCTACGGTGATGTGGTGGGGGGAAGCCTGATCGCCACCTTCGGAAGGGAAGTGAGGGTCTATCAGGGGAGGCAGTGGCAACCCCTCCTGAAGCTTGGGCCGGCCATCTTGGATGCGGAGCCGGTGGCAGCCGTCGGAGGCGGTTACCTTTTTCGCCTCACCTTGAGCGATGGGTTCCGGGAGTTCATGGTCTGGGCGCCCGGCGTGGGGGGCAGCTGAGGAGAAAGCATATGGGGGCTTTTCCTCGGGGCATACTGATCCCGGGGAAAGCGCATGCCCTGGGAGTGGCAGAAGGAAAAGGGCGGGGGGCATCGGCTTCATCTCTTCCACGATGGAGAGCCGGTGGCCTCTTTCGATGTGGAGATCGCGGAAGAATGGGCCACCATCCGACACGTGGCCTTTCATCAGCCTAAGGAAGAAGCCTGGCGAGAAATCCTCTCCTACTGGCGAGGCCAGGGTTTAAAAGGCCTGCGCTTGGAAAGGCGGGAGCCCCATGCGCCTCCCTTTCTCACACCTTCCATCGACTTCACCGCCCTTCCTGTCGTGGAGAACGCGTTCCTATGGCAGCACCGGCAGGGGGCCCACCATCTGAGCCTACAGGGAAATGGGTGGTCCTACCGGACCCAGGGCATGTCCTTAGGGCAGCAGAACGGTCGGCCATATCGTGCCGATTTTAGCTGGGAGGGACAGGCCGATTGGACCTTGCGGCGCCTTACGTTGACATGGGGCGCGCAAAAGGTGGAGGTCCACCACGACGGGCGCGGCACCTGGCTGGCAAAGGACGGGCGCCCCTTGCCCGGCGCCGGGGACGCCCGGCAGCTCTTTTTGTGGCTGACCCCCTTTAGCCATACGGCTGCCTTGCGTTTCCTGCAGATGCGCCCCGAGCTCCAGGGGACCTTTGTGGCCCTGGAGCTGATCCCGGTGGAAGCGGCCGCTCCCTTACCCGCCGACGAGGGAGCTTCCTTCGGCCAGCTTCTTTTCCGCCGGGTCCGACACCGCTACGAACCCTTGGGCGGTGGGCGATACCGCTGGAGCAGGGAAGAGGCAGGCACCCGGGAGATCCTCCGGGTGGATGAAGAGAGCTGGCTTTTGGAGGGGGGAGGATGGGTTCTCCTGGCCAGGGAAAGGGGCTGAAAGGCGGGAGAGCCTTAAGGCTCTCCCCCAGGTTGTTGACAAACTCGCGAAGAGCCGTGGATCCGCTAGGATTTACGGCTCTT
>JASBVX010000208.1 GCA_029960865.1 Bacillota bacterium
CGCTCCGCATGGCGCAGGCCGCCTTGAAGCGCTGGGTGTGGCCGATGATCCAGGCGGTCATGTAACCGCCGTAGGAGCCTCCCAGAACGCCCATGCGGGCTTCATCCAGGAAGTCGTAGCGTTTAAGGGCCTCATCCAAGCCCGCCATGATGTCAGCGTAATCGTTGACGCCCCAATCGCCCCGGATGCCGGCGCAGAACTCTTGGCCGTAGCCCTGGCTTCCCCGGGGGTTGGTGTAGACGATGGCGAAGCCCCTGGAGGCCAGGAGCTGGAACTCGAAAAAGAAGCTGGAGGTGTACTGGGTCATGGGTCCTCCGTGAATTTCCAAAAGGACTGGCACTTTCCCCTCTTTCTGGGGAGGCCGGATGACCCAGCCGTCCACCTGCGGCCCTCCGGGAGCGCTGAAGGTATACCGCTCGGGAAGGGCGATGGCCTTATCCTGGAGGATCTCCTTATTGATTTCCGTCAGGCGAAGGGCCCCTTTCGTTTCCCCCTCCAGAGGTGGGGAGCCGGCCGGGGCTCTTCCTTTCGCCAGGGTGGCCAGGGGGGCGGCGAAGATGTCTCCGGGGTAGGCGGGTCCCGCCTGGCTCCAGGCCACCAGCTCTTCATGAGCCGAGAGGCTAAAGCCATAGAGGACCACATCCCCATGGGTGAGGCGCTGGATGCTCCCCTCTTGGGCATCCACCTGGTAGAGGTGGGTGCTGCCCCGGTCGCTCCCCAGGAGGAAGAGGGATTGGCCGTCATGGGACCAGATGGGTCCTTGCTGGCCTCCCACCATGCGCATGTCCACCGCCGAGGCATCGCCAAAAGTGCGGGAAAAGCTCTCTGCCAGGCGACGCCGGGAGCCTCCTTGGCTCGACACCGCGAAGAGCTTGGTGTCGGTATACCAGTCCAGCTCCAGCTGGTGCCCCAGGAAGGCGATGGTCTTCCCATCGGGAGACCAGGCGGCGCTATGGTAGGGCCCGTCGCTTTCGGTGACGGCGCGGGGGGCTTCCTTCCCCTCCGTATCGAAGATCCAGATGTCGGAAAACTCCACCTCGTCGGCGTTGGGCACCCGGGCGGAACTGGTGGCGAGGTAGCGGCCGTCGGGGGAGAAGGAAAGGCCCTGGTGGTCGTAATCTCCGTCGGTGACCTGGCGGGGGCGGGGGAGGCTTTCCAGGGAAGCCTCCAGGGCTTCCGCCACATCCAGAAGGAAGATGTGGCGTCGGCGATCCTCGAAGTAGCCTGCCCCGTCCAGGCGATACATGAGGCGGTCGATGACCCGGACGGTGCGGTTATATTTCTCGAAAAGGGCGTCATCGGGATCTGCCGGTTTCTCCTTCTTGTCAGGGAGAAAGTAGGCTTTCCCGCTGCGGGTGATGCCAAAGAAAGCGATGGTCTTCCCATCGGGAGACCAGGCGAATTCCTGGACGCCCCCCCGGATGTGGGTGATGCGCCGGGCTTCGCCGCCGTCCACGGGAAGGACGAAGATCTGGGAACCCAAAGGGTCCATCCCTTCTTCTTCCCCCATCTTGGCGTCCCGATCGGAGAGGAAGGCCAGGTAGCGCCCATTGGGGGACCAGCGAGGGTGCTGGTCGGAGCGGGGGCCTTGGGTCAGCTGGCGGATCTGGGAGCCATCCTTGGCAGCCAGGAAGATCCGGGACCGGTACATGTTTTCCTTAGGGTCGATGGACGTCTGCACGAAGGCGATCCACTGGCCGTCGGGAGAGACCTGGGGGTCCCCCACGAACTTGAATTGTAAGAGATCTTTCTCAGTAAAGGGCTGGGACAAAAGAAGCCTCCTTTCTGCGATGAGGACCCATTCGACACGAAAGTGTGCAATTTCCTCCCATCAAAAGCAGGAAATCATGGGCCCATGTAGAAACCATGGCCCAACCGGAGGCACGAATTGCCTATCGGCCTAAACGAGAGGAGGTTTTTGGCTTGCATTCCAGGCGACGTAAAGTGGCTAGCGCGCTGGCCCTCCTGGTGGGGGCGGCCCTGATTTTCGCCAGTTGCGGCGGGTCTTCCACGCCCAGCCCGGGCACCGGCACGGGGCAGGATTCCGATCAGGCGGTAGTGGCCATCCTGTTGGACTCCACCGGTGATCTGGGAAGCATCGGCGAACCGGTGATCCAGGGGGTGAAGCTGGGCTTCGATGCCATCAACCAGGCAGGGGGCGTGTGGGGGAAACCCATCATTTACAAGTACTACGACACGGCTTCCGACGAGGCCAAGGCCCGGGAGATGGCGGACCAGGCCATCAATGTGGATAAGGTGATGGGCATCGTGGGGGCGCTGGGTTCCGGGCTTTCCAAGGCGGTGCTGGCGGTGGCCAAGACGGCCAACGTCCCCATGTGCTCTCCTTCGTCCAGTTCTCCCGTCTTCACCACCATCGACGACAACGGCCTCTTCGTCCGCACGGC
>JASBVX010000209.1 GCA_029960865.1 Bacillota bacterium
TAAAAGAAAGTCGGCATCCAGAACCATGGTGAGTCTTCTTCGCCGCAGGAGGGAAAAGGTCCTTCCCCTGTCCCGCCTCTTCCTCCTCCTGCCTGCCGTCCTCTACCCTCCTCTACCTTCCTCCCCTCCTCCTTCCGCCCCTCTCTTCCGGTACCATGGGCCAAAGGGGAGGAAGAGGACATGCACAAGTGGCGAGAGCAGTACCGGCGCCTTTTGCTGGAGGAACCCGAAGAAGGCCTTCTGGAGATTGTGTTTCACACGCCTAAAACCCGCAATTCCTTGGACGGGGAGGCCCATGCGGAGCTGAGCCGCATCTGGAAGGACATCCACCTGGACCCCTCCATCCGGGTGGTGCTGGTGCGAGGTTCGGGAGGCCATTTCTCTTCGGGGGGAGACTTCTCCCTGGTGGAAGCCATCGCCTCCGATTACGCCACCCGGGAAAGGCTTTGGTGGGAAACCCGGGATCTGGTGCAGAACCTTCTCGACTGCAGCAAGCCGGTGGTGGCCGCCGTGGAAGGGGTGGCGGTGGGGGCGGGGCTGGCGGTGGTGATGCTGGCCGACATCTCGGTGGTCAGCAAGTCGGCCCGCCTCCTGGACGGGCACACCCGTCTGGGAGTGGCGGCAGGGGATCACGCCGTCCTCACCTGGCCCCTCTTGATGGGGATGGCCCGGGCCAAATACCATCTCCTTTTGAACGAGCCCATCCGCGGGGAAGAGGCGGCCAGCTACGGGCTGGTGTCCCTGGCGGTGGAGGAAGAAGAGGTCCTCCCCAAGGCTAGGGAACTGGCCCGCCGCCTTCTCCAAGGAGCTCCCAGCGCCCTCCGTTTCACGAAGTATGCCCTAAACGGGTGGTGGCGGGCCCACGGGCCCATCTTCGACACCTCCACAGCCCTGGAGTTTCTCGGTTTCACAGGTCCGGAGCTGCAGGAAGGTCTCCGCTCCCACAGAGAAAAGAGGCCACCCCGCTTTTGAACTTCCTTGCCGGGCTCACCATACGCTGGGCACATTAGAAAGGGGGTTTGGGATGCAGGCTTCGGGAAAAGCCCTGGCCGACCATCTTATGGTCTGGCGCCAGCGCTCCTTTCAGACCCGGGCAGAAAAGCTTCCTTTCGTGGGTCTGGCGGGAAGGGACGTCTACAACATCACCGCGCCTTTCGAGACGGCCCAGATGACTGTTTTGGCGGGGCGGGTGGAAGCCCGTTACAGCGAAAACGCCGAGGTTTTGTTTTTTTCCTTCCGTCATGGTGTCTGGCAGCCCCTGCCCGAGGCTCCCGTCCCGGCCCTGCAGGACCCTTTCGTCGCCTTCATCCGGGGCGAGATGGTCATGGGCGGAGTAGAAACCTTCATCGACCCCCGGGGAAAGCCCCCCTACTTTTTTTGGTGGCGGACCGTCCTCCTGCGGGGACGGGACCTTTTCCATCTCACCCCCTTTTTCCGGGGACCCGACGGGATGAAAGACATCCGCCTGGTGGAGCTGGAAGACGGCCAGGTGGGCGTCTTCACCCGGCCCCAGGGGGGGTCGGCAGGCCTGGGGAAGATCGGTTTTACCCGCGTTCCTTCCCTGGACGACTTGACGGCGGAAACCATTTTGGAAGCCCCCCTTCTGGAAGGCCTCTTTGCCCCCGAGGAATGGGGCGGTGCCAACGAGGTCCATCGCCTCCCCGATGGCAAGCTTGGCGTCCTGGGCCATATGGCCCGGAGGGAAGGCCTCTACCGCCACTATTACGCCATGGCTTTTCGCTTCGATCCTGGGACGCTGGCCTGGGAGGATCTGCGGATCATCGCCGAGAGGCAGGATTTTCTCCCCGGGCCGGCCAAGCGAAAAGAACTCCGCAACGTGGTCTTTCCCGGCGGCCTCATCCGCCACGGAGACGGCACCGCCCACCTCTACGCGGGGGTCAGCGATGCGGAAGCCCAGCGCCTCCTCATCCCCGATCCTTTTCTCTAAGGGGTCCCAGCGGTGAATCTTCTCGAAGGGGAGCCTTCCCCTCCCAAGTAAGTCGCCTTTATCCCCAAAGATATGCGCCCTGTGCGCCCTCACGAGGGGCTAGAATCCTTGGCTTCCGGGCCCCGGTCGTTCCCCGGCCCTTTCCCGTGTTCCCCATCTTTCCAACGCCTTTTAACCTCCGGTCCCTGCATCCCTTCCCATCCCAGCTCTCCCGGCTCGTAGACGCGAGGCACCTCAGGGGGAAGATAGGGTTGGCGGACGAAGTGGCCGGGATAGCTGTGGGGATAGCGGTAATCCCTCCCGTGACCCAGGATGCGGGCCCCGGGGTAATGGGCATCCCGGAGGTGAAGGGGGACGGGGGCCGCCCCCTCCTTCTTGATGTGGGCGAGATACCGGTCCAGGGCCACATAGCTGGAGT
>JASBVX010000210.1 GCA_029960865.1 Bacillota bacterium
CTCCGGAGGGCCTCGTCCTTTCCGTGGCCATGATGGGGGCTCCGACGGTTTTGGTGGAAAAGATCCCCCAGGGGGGCGAAGTGCAGCGGGTGGCCCGGGCGGTGGAGCGCCACCTGGGGCGCCCCTTGGTGGCCATCATGTCGGCAGAAGCTGGGGGCGTGAACTCTACCATCCCCATCGCCGCAGCCGCCGAGCTCCGACTGCCTCTCCTGGATGCCGACGGCATGGGAAGGGCCTTTCCCGAAATTCCCATGTGTTCCATGAACTTGGCCGGCTTTGGGGCTACCCCCATGGCGGTGGCCGATGAAAAAGGAAACATCCTTCTCCTGGAGACCATCGACAACCGCTGGACCGAACGGTTGAGCCGCACCGCCACCGTCGAAATGGGGGGTTCCTCCATCATCGCCCTCTACCCGCTGCCAGCGGGCGCTGCGGCCAAAGCCGTCATCCCTGGCACCATCTCTTTGGCTATCCGCATCGGCAGGGCTCTTAGGGAGGCTCACCGGGATCACCGAGACCCCCTCCAGGCTCTGTTGGCAACCACTAGCGGATTTCTCCTCTTCGAGGGGAAAGTAGTGGATGTGCTGCGGCGGACCGTGGGAGGTTTTGCCCGGGGCGTCGCCACCTTCGTAGGGGTAGGACCTGACGATGGGTCCGTCTTGCGCCTGGAGTTCCAAAACGAGCACCTGGTGGCCCTGAAGGACGGAACGCCCCTGGCCACCGTTCCCGATCTCATCACGGTTTTGGATGCGGAGACCCTCCTCCCCATCACCACGGAAGGCCTCCGCTACGGGTACCGGGCCATGGTTCTGGGCATCCCGGCGGCTTCTGTGTGGCGGACGGCGGAGGGCCTATCCTGGGTGGGCCCGCGGGTCTTCGGTTACGATTTCGACTACATCCCCATCGAGGAGGCTATGGCACGATGAGCTACCGGCTGGGTATCGACGTGGGCGGTACCAATACCGACGCCGTTCTTTTGGATGATCAAGATAGGGTCCTGGCCAAGGCGAAGACGCCCAACAGCGAAGACATCATCGCGGGCATCGATCAAGTGGTTCGAACCGTTCTCAGCCAGGGAAAGATCCAGCCTGAAGATATCCACTACGTGATGCTGGGCACCACCCAGGTCACCAACGCCATCATCGAACGGCGGGGGCTCTCCAGGGTGGGCATCCTGCGCCTGGGGGCGCCTGCCACCATGGCGATTCCACCCCTGGCCGCCTGGCCGCGGGATCTGGTGGCCAAAGTGGAAGGTCCCGTGGCGTTTCTTCCTGGAGGTGTGGAGTACGACGGCCGGGCCATTACAGCTTTCGATGAGAAAGCCGTCCGGGAAGCGGTAGAGAAGATGGCCCCCGAGGTGGAGGCCTTTGCCGTGACATCGGTCTTCGCCCCTGTGAAGGATGAAGATGAACTCCGCGCCGCTGAGATCATTCAGGAAGTCGTCGGGGAACACTCAATGGTCTCTATCTCCAGCCAAGTGGGAAGCATCGGGTTTTTGGAGCGGGAGAACGCCACCATCTTGAACGCAGCCGTCACGGCCTTGGCCCGCGCGGTGACGGGGGCTTTCGCCCGGGCTCTATCGGACCTGGGCATCCAGGCTTCCATCTATCTAGCCCAAAATGACGGCACCCTGATGTCGTTGGATTATGCCCTGCGCTACCCGATCCTCACCATCGCCAGCGGCCCCACCAACAGCATTCGGGGCGCTGCCTACCTCACCGGACTGCAGGATGCCATTGTGGTGGACGTGGGAGGAACCTCCACTGATGTGGGTATTCTGGTAGGAGGATTCCCCAGGGAATCATCGGCAGCGGCCGAAATCGGGGGAGTAAGGACCAATTTCCGCATGCCCGACCTCATTTCCATCGGTTTGGGAGGAGGGTCTCGGGTGCGGAAGGAGGGCGACGACCTGCAGGTGGGTCCTGACAGCGTAGGGAGCCACATCGTTCAGGAAGCTCTCTCCTTCGGCGGTTCCACTCTCACCATGACCGACGTGGTGGTGGCCCTCGGCCGCTACTCCCTGGGAACGGTAGCTCCCAGGGTAGACCGGGACATAGCCGAGAACGCGCAGGGGCGAGCCAAAGCCATGGCGGAAGAGGCCATCGATCGCATCAAGACCAGCGCCGAGGCCATGCCCGTCATCGTGGTAGGGGGAGGCAGCATCATCCTTCCCGACAACCTGGAAGGGGCCAAGGAGGTGTTGCGGCCCCCCCATTTCGAGGTAGCCAACGCCATCGGTGCCGCCATCGCCCAGGTTTCCGGCACCATCGATCGGATCTTTTCCATGGAGAACCGGGCCCGCCAGGAGGTCCTCGACGAAGCAAGGCAGCTGGCCTTCGACAATGCCA
>JASBVX010000211.1 GCA_029960865.1 Bacillota bacterium
GGGCCATCTCCGCCGTCCCTTTGAGGTCCTGCTGGGCGTTCAAAGGCCGTTCCGGATGGGGAACCGACACATCGATCCCCTCCCGGATGCAGACCATCACGTCGTAAAAGGGGTAAGCCTGGGGGCGGGCATAGCGGACGTCGTTGGCGGCCAAAGGAGGAAGAGCGAAGATTTGGGCCAGCTCGAAGAGCTCCTTTTGCAGGCGCCGGCCTCCCGGATAGAAAGGGTTCACCAGCTCCACCGCCAAAGGAAAGGAGGAGGGTTTTCCTTTGGGGGTAAGGAGCAGTGTTGTGGTTCTTGGAAGAAGGCGCAAGAGCGCCTCCAAGGCTGCCCTCGCCCCTTCCCGATCTCCCCGCAAAAGCCTTTGCGCCAGCTCCCCCCTGCGGCCCCCCGTCAGGAGAAAGAGCTCTCCCCCCGCCCTTTCAAGGGTCTGAGCGAGCATCTCATGGGTCACCCGGGGTTTCTCGGGGTAGGTCAAAAGGGACGCGGTCAAAAGGCGGCTCAGCTGCCGGTAGCCCCTGGGACCCAGAGCCAAAAGGACCAGGGGGTAAAGGTCCTCCTTCCTGGGAAAAGCCAAAGGCTCCAGGAAGACTTCCGCCCCCAGGGCCACCTGGAGGCCCTGGCGTTTCCCTTCCTGGAGGGCTTCCACCGCTCCCGCCAGGGAGTGGACATCCGTAAGGGCCAGACCCGGCTGGCCTTCTTCAGCAGCCCGGGTTAAAAGCTCCCGGAGGGAACTGGCGCCATCCAGGAAGGAATAGGGGGAATGGACGTGGAGGTGCACAAAAGGTTTCATCAGTCGTAAAGGCGGTAGAGGCGCCAGCTCCCCCCCTCACCCCGGGCCGGCCTTCGCTCCATCTCCAGCAATAGGCCCCCCGTAAGGAGCACCCGGGCCATGGCCACCTCCACCCCGCCCCCTTCGTCTCCTTCCGGCCACCAGGGCAGCATTTCGTACCAGAGATCCAACACTTCCGCCACTTCCCGCCAGACCCCCCGGTAGCGGACGCGAAGGGGTAAGCCCCGGCTGTCCTCCAGGACCTCCAGCGTTTCTCTCATCCGCTTCATGGGCCATCAGGAGAAGCGAAAAGGATCCCAGTAAGAGAGACGCTCTTCCCGCCATTCCCGGGGAGCCGCCTGGGTCCCCCACCGCAGGTGGGGGTATTTCTCCCGCAGGGACATCCAGACTGCCCCCGCGTCTTTTCCCTTTTCCCGGGTCCAAAGGGAGGCCTGGGAACGACCCCGGGCCTGGAGGGGACCTACCTCCACCTGAAGGCGGGCGATGGACCACCCTTTCCCCTCTCGGGCCAGGGAAGGCCAGATCTCCCCCACCCACAGGCGATGCAAAAGGGGTGCCAGGGCTTCTCCGTGGAAAAGGCGGGAAGCGGTGCGCCGGGCATAGTAGAGGGAGCCGGCGCTCTCCACCAGAAGGGAAGCTTCCCTTCCTCCCTGCCCCTTCCCCTCCAGCTCCCGGGCGGCTTCCCGGGCCAGGCGGTCCAGAAGGGGAGGTACCTTTTCCAGATGCTCCAGGGGCGGATCCAGGCGGATAAAGCGGATGACCATGGGGATGGGCCACCCGGGCCGTAAAGGCCGTCCGTCTTCCCCGCGGCTATAGCCGTAAACGGCCAGGGCCTCTTTGCCCAAAAGCTGCCGGAGCTCCCCCAGGGGCACCGCCGCCACCTCCCCCAGGGTGGCCAGTCCCACCCTTTCCAGGCGGCCGGCCACCCCTTCCGCCACCTTCTCCAAGACCCTCACCGGCAAAGGGGCCAGAAAGGACGCCTTTTCCTCCGCCGGCACCCGCCGGTAAAGGATGTTCCCCTCCAGCTCTTCTTTCGCTTCCTGGGCCGCCAGGTGGGCTACCCAGAGGTTAGGGCCCACCCCCATGCGCACCCGAGGCGCCAGGGAAGGCACCAGAAGGCGCCCCAGGGAAAGGGCCATTGCCGCAGGTTCTTCTCCTGCTCCCAGGGCCAGGTAAGCGGCCCCATCCCCTTCCGGTTCCAGCTGAGGAGAGAAGCGGTAGGCCGCCTCCATCACCTTTTCCCGGTAGGGCTGGCCGTAAAGAGAGGCCAGGGGCACCCAGGCTGCCTCAGGGTAGGCCTGGCGGGCTTCCCTCTCCCCCATTCCCCGGCGAAGGCCGGGGGAAAGCTCAAGGCTCATATCCCACACCTGGCCTTGGTGCAGCACCGCCACCGGCTGGGAAAGGTTTTTCTCCTTCTGCGCCCAGAGGGCGTAATGGTGCTCCAGGGAAAAGTAGAGGATCTTCCCCATGCGGAACAACCTCCTGATCCGAGGGTAGAACATGTGTTCGTTTCCTGTCAAGAAAGAAGCCCCTGGCAAAATCAGCGCTTTTTGGA
>JASBVX010000212.1 GCA_029960865.1 Bacillota bacterium
GCCCGTCTTGAAGGAGCTGACCCATCTTCCGGTGGTGGTGGATCCCAGCCACGGGACCGGGAAGGCGTCTTTGGTGAGGCCCATGGCCCGGGCGGCTCTGGCGGCCGGGGCCGATGGGATCATGGTGGAGGTGCATCCGGAACCGGAGAAGGCCCTTTCCGATGGGGATCAGGCTCTAACGCCAAGAGAGCTGTCGCTTCTTTCCAAAGAGATGGAAGATCTGGCAGGAGCATTGGGAAGGCGGTTCAAGAAGTGAAGCTTGCCTTTGCCCATGCCCCTCGCCCTTTCACCTATGAAGGAGAGATCCCCGGCGATAAGTCCATGACCCATCGGGCCCTTCTCCTGGGGGCCATGGCGAAGGGAAGGACGGAGATCCAAAGGCCCCTGCGATCGGCCGATACCCTGGCTACCCTGGAGCTTATACGGGCGTTGGATGTCCAGGTGGAGGAAAGGGATGGGGGCTGGGTCGTCTACGGAGGAGGTCCTTTCCCCCCCAAGGCCGGGACCATCGATTGCGGGAATTCCGGGACGACCATGCGCCTGGGAGCCGGCCTTCTCGCAGGTCTTGGAGTGGAGGCGACCTTGGTGGGGGATGATTCCCTTTCCCGCAGGCCCATGGGGAGGATTGTGAAGCCTCTTCGCCTCATGGGGGGCTGTATCGGGTCCCACGAAGGAAGAGCGCCCCTTACCTTAGGCCCAAGAGAGGGATCCCTGAGGGGCCTTCGGTACCGTTTGCCGGTGGCCAGCGCCCAGATCAAGTCGTGCCTTCTTCTGGCAGGCCTTGGGGCAAAAGAAGAGGTGACCATAAGGGAGCCTCTTCTTTCTAGAGACCATACGGAAAGGCTCTTCCGCTACCTGGGGGTAAGCCTGGAAGAGTCCTGGACCCCATCTGGAGAACACCAGGTGCTCCTCCAACCCCATCAGGGATCTTCCCTGGTGGGAAAGGTGATCCGGGTGCCGGGGGATCCTTCCTCGGCGGCGCCTCTGGCGGTCTTGACGGCGCTTATCCCTGGGGCCCGTTTGGTGCTTCACCATGTGGGGTTGAATCCCAGCCGGGGTGGGTTCTGGCAGGTGCTGAAGAGGGCGGGGGTGGAGGTGGTCTTTCGCCAGGAGAGGGAGGAAGCGGGGGAGCCGGTAGGGACGGTGGAGGTGGTGGGGCCGGAGGCGATAGAGAGCTTCTCGGTCCTTCCGGAAGAGGTGCCCCACCTTTTGGATGAGGTGCCGGTGCTGGCGGTGTTGGCTCTAAAAGCTAAAGGCGTGAGCTCTTTCTACGGTCTTTCGGAGCTGCGGGTGAAGGAGAGCGACCGGGTGAGCGCCATACGGGAAGAGCTGGGGAAGATGGGAGGGATGATCGTAGAGCGGGGGGACGATCTCTTCGTCGAGGGAGGCCACCTTCTTCGGGGTGCCAGGGTGAGCAGCCGCGGGGATCACCGGCTGGCCATGATGCTCTCTCTGGCGTCTTTTCTTGCCAGGGGAGAGGTGGAGATCGAGGGGGCGGAGGCGCTTTCGGTATCCTTTCCAACCTTCAGGGACGTGCTGAGGGAGATGGTGGAGGAGGCGGGAGGAAGGATGGAGGTTCTCGAACGCTAGCGCAGGTAGGTGTTTTCGGTGGCACCAAGCCTTTTCTTCCCTGGTGTCCCTTCGCGAAGGGGCGTGAAGGAGTCGCCCTCCTTACGGAGAAGTACCCATATTGGACGTTGACATAGTGTCAAGGTGCGAATATGGGGTGCTCGCCGGACAGGGAGGACGGTAGGGGTGGAGAATGGCCAGCTGACATGGATCGTCAACTTTATCTGGGGTATTGCGGATGATGTCCTTCGGGATGTCTACGTCCGGGGCAAGTACCGCGATGTGATTTTACCCATGACGGTCATCCGCCGGCTGGATGCGGTTCTGGAACCTACCAAGGAGGATGTCCTGAAGCAAAAGAGGGACCTGGATAAAGCGGGGATTGTGGAGCAGGATGCGCTCCTTCGGGCAGCGGCAAAGCAGGCCTTCTACAACACATCGCCCTTTACCTTACGGGATCTCAGGGCCCGGGCCAGCCGCCAGCAGCTGGAGCAGGATTTTCGCGCTTACCTTGACGGGTTTTCCCCCAACGTCCAGGACATACTTGCCAACTTCGAGTTTCGCAACCAGATTCCGCGGCTTTCCAACGCCGATATACTGGGTGGCCTGATTGAAAAGTTTCTGGATCCCTCCATCAACCTGAGCCCAAAGCCGGTGCTCAACAGTGATGGGACCGTCCGCCTTCCGGGCCTGGACAACCACGCCATGGGGACGATCTTTGAGGAGCTGGTGCGCCGCTTCAACGAGGAGAACAACGAGGAGGCCGGTGAGCAC
>JASBVX010000003.1 GCA_029960865.1 Bacillota bacterium
TGTCGATGGTGAAGGAGGGCCCCGGCCGATCCACCTCCACCCGGCTGGCCTCGAAACGGGGATGATCGAGGGTTGCCAGAAGCACCATCTCGAAACGCTGCTCCGCCGTGGCTTCCGGAGCTTCCCTTTTGTGGGGAGGGGCTCCCGAGGGAATGAAGAGGACTGTCTCCAGGTCCAGGGCGTGGCGGGCCGCATCGGCGGCCACCAGGTGGCCCACATGGATGGGATCGAAGGTGCCCCCCATAAGGCCGATGCGCTTCATTCCAGGATGAACTCCCATGGCCCGATGCGCACTGTATCCCCGTTTCTGGCTCCTGCCCGCCTGAGATGCTGTTCCACCTTGCGCCGTTCCATGCGGCGCTGCAAATAGGCCACCGCCTCAGGATTCTCCAGATCGGTCATGACCGCCGCCCTTTCGATCCATTCCCCCCGCACCCGCCAGGCACTCCCTTCCCGCTCCACCCAGATGGAGCGGGGATCAGGGCGCAGGCGGATCACCCGGGGTTCTTCTTCATCCTCCAAAGGAGCCGGCAGATGCTCCAGGGCCTGTCCCAGCGCGTCCCGCAGCTGCTCGATCCCTTGTCCCTTTTCGGCGGAAAGGGCAAAAAAGGGTATCCCCATCTGCCGCGCTTTTTCCTCCAGACGTCGCGCCCCTTCGCCTGTCCCCGGAAGATCCAGTTTGGTGGCCACCAGCCAGCGGGGTTTTTCGGCTATTTTCGCGCTGTAAAGGGCCAGTTCCTTTTCGATGACCTGAAAACGGTGTAAAGGATCCCCTTCTGTCGAGGTGGCATCCACCAGGTGGAGGAGAATGCGGCAGCGTTCCACATGGCGGAGGAATTGGTGCCCCAGCCCCTTTCCCTGATGGGCCCCCTCGATGAGGCCGGGGATATCCGCTATGGTGTAGCGGGTGCCCGCCCCAGACTCCACCACCCCCAGATGGGGGGAAAGGGTCGTGAAAGGGTAGCTGGCCACCTCCGGCCGGGCGGCGCTCATAGCCCGCAGGAGGGTGGATTTACCGGCATTGGGGAGACCCACCAAACCCACATCGGCCAGGATCTTGAGCTCCAAGCGGAGCCTCTTTTCCTCCCCCGGTTCTCCCAGCTCGGCAAAGCGGGGCGCCCGCCGGGTGCTGGTGACGAACCGGGCATTGCCCCGGCCTCCCCGGCCGCCCCGGGCCACCCTCACCCGGGTACCGGGATCTTTGAGATCCGCCAAAAATTCCCCCGTTTCCCCATCCCAGACCCAGGTGCCCGGCGGCACCGCCACCACCAAATCGTGGCCGTCGGCGCCCCTTTTGCGAGAACCTTGTCCGTGGCCTCCCCGGCCAGCGATCAGATGGCGCCGGCGCCGAAAGGGGGCCAGGGTATTGAGGGCCGGATCCACTTCCAGGTAGACATGGCCGCCCCGGCCCCCATCGCCGCCATCAGGGCCTCCCCGGGGGATGTACTTTTCTCGTCGAAAAGACACGGCCCCGCGGCCTCCATCGCCCGCCCTGGCCGTCACCGTCACCACATCGACGAACAACCTTCTTCCCCCTCTTCCTCTCCCGGAAGGGAGTCTTCCGCCACCCGCATGCCCTTCCCATCCCCATGGCTCCCATAGAGGAAACGGTAACGGCGGGGATACCCCTTGACCTCCGCCACCCATTCCCCTTTTTCGCTCAAGGAAAGGATCACCTCAGGGGAAGCCCCTGCCGCTTCCTCCACCATCTGCAAAAGCCACTCATAGAAGGCATCCTGCCCCATGTAAGCGCTCCCTACAAGAGAAAAGGCCCCCCGGGCGCGCTCCAGGGAGCCCAACCGCACTTTCACCATCACACCGTGGCGCTTGGCGGCCACCTGGGCCATGAGGATGGAGGCCGCTTCGGGCACCGGGAGATGGCGGGAAATTTCCATCATCTCCAGGTACTGGCTCTTCAGTTCTTCAAGGATGCGCATCGCTTGCTGGGTCTGCCCCAGCTGGATCCACCCTTCGACGGCTTGCAACGCATTTCGCAAATCGTGGGCCCAAACGCTTACCAGGTCATTGAGATCCCGGTCAGTCCATCGCATGTTCGGCGCTGGCCAGGGGTTCCACGTGCACCCGTTTACGCGACCTGTTATGGGTGTCAAAGCGGACGATGCCCGCCGCCGTGGCAAAAAGGGTGTCGTCACCCCCCCGTTTCACGTTGCGCCCCGGATAGATCCGGGTGCCCCGCTGCCGAACGATGATGGTGCCAGGCTCCACAAACTGACCATCGAACCGCTTGACCCCCAGGCGCTTCGACTGGCTGTCCCGACCGTTCTTGCTGCTCCCGCCACCCTTTTTGGTGGCAAAGAGCTGCAGTTCAAGGCGCTTCATGGCGTTCATCCTTTCTCCCTCTCCTCGTAGCGCACGTAACGAGGTTCCTCTTCCGCCAGTACCTGGAGGGCCATGGCCGCCGCCTCCAGAATGGCCGCTGCCCCCACGACCCGGTCTCCTACGGCATAGCTGACCTCCAGGCGAAGGAACCCCTCTTTTTTATCGACCCGGGAGGGTACTCCCTGCCCCTCGATCCCCAAGACCGCCGTCTGGGCGATGGCGGAGGCTGCCGCACAGATCACATCCGCTCCCTTGGGGGCGGCGCCGGCGTGTCCCTTCACCGTCAGGCCCGCCACCCGTTTTTCCCCATCGCGTTCGATGAGGACCGCGATCATGGCTACCCCTCGATGCTCTCGATGCGCACCCGGCTCAAAGGCTGGCGATGGCCCAGCTTCCGCCGGTAGTTGGTCTTGGCCCGGTACTTGAAGACGATGATCTTGTCGCCCTTGGTCTGCCCCAAAAGGATCCCCTTCACCTGGATTCCCGCCAGGAAGGGATCCCCTACCTGGACCTTTTCTCCATCGGCTACAAGGAGCACCCGATCGAAGGTCACAGGGCTCCCTTCCTCTTGGGAAAGTCTTTCCACTTCCACCACATCTCCCTGTGCGACCCGGTACTGTTTCCCACCTGTTTCAATGATGGCGTACATGGTGGCCTCCTCAATCATGCTGCCGAAATGCATTAACGTATGATACCAGAAAGAATAGGCTGCCACAACGAGTTATAGGGAGCCAGCCACCATGGTCTGCATCTTTTCCCACGCCGACACCAAAGCCTCCCAGTTGTGGGCCGGCCAGACGCCATCCACCGCCTTTTGCAGGGAGGCGGGGCCCCTGGCCAGGGGGCGGTACCCGGGGCCGGCAGAGGCTGGATTGAGCCAGACCACCCAGCGGGCCCATCTTCTCAGCCGGGCCGCTTCCTCCCGCAACCCCGATGGATCTTCCCCTTCCAGCCCATCGGTGACCAGCACCACCCCCGCGCCGCGGAGAACCCGGTGGCCCCACTCCAGGCGAAGGGCCTTGAGACCCCTTGCAAGCCGGGTTCCCCCCGACCAATCGGGTGCCGCCCCCACCGCTTCCCCCAGGGCCCGGTCGGCATCTCCTTCCTTCAAGGCCGGCGTGATGCGGGTCAAACGGGTGCTGACCACAAAGGCCTCCAGGGGGATCTTCCGGCGGTGAAGGGTATGGAGAAAACGCAGGACCATGCGGCTATAGGGTTCCATCGACCCGCTCACGTCGCAGATCCACACGGTACGCTCCTTGCGCTGGATCCTGCCCTTGCGGGCCAGCTCCCAGGCCTCCCCTTTCTGCAGGGAACGGCGCAACGTGGCGGACGGGTCCCACTCATCGCCCTTGGGATGGGTCTTCCGGCGCCGGCTCCGGCGCCAAAGAGGCTGCAGAGCCATGGCCTCCATCTCCTCCCGCTCTTGGCGGGTGAGGGGAGACCACCCTCCTCCCTTGAGGCTCTCCGAAGGGCTCTGCCCGCCCCGGATCGTAAGCAGGCCTTCTTCCCCCGGCCCTGCCTCCCCCTTGCCTCCTCCCATCCAGACCACCCGGGGCATCCCTTTCCACCGGGCCCGCAGGCGGGCGGTGCTGGCCAGGAGGGTCTGGGAAGCCAGGCCCGGCGCCCGGATCCCTACCAGAAGATAACCGTACTGGCGCCAGGCCACATTGAAGAGTCGAACCTGGAAAGGGCTGCGGGCCACCACGGCCCGCAGCCCTTCCCGCACGGGCCCCTCCTCCTCCAGAGGGAGCACCCGCAACGCTTCCAGGGCCGTGAAGAACTCCGATCTTCCCACCTGAAACCCCATGCGCCGGAGCCCCCTGAAGAAGGCCAGGAGGTTGGAGACCAGGACCTGGGCTTCCGGTTCCCCTTTTTCGTTCACAAGGAAAGCATCTCGATTTCCTGCAAAATCTTGCGGTACTCGGGGGAGCCCTCCCCCTTGGCCGTCATCATCTCCAGATCATCCCGGTATTTCAAAAGGCAGCCCAGGGTTTCTTCCACCAGCTGAGGCTCCAGCTGCCTTGCCCCCAGGGCCAGCAGGGCTTCCGCCCAGTGCAGGGTTTCTGCCACTCCAGGTTTCTTGAAGAGGGGCTCTTCCCTGAGCTTCTGGGCGAACTGGCACACCCGGGCCGCCAGCTGGGGCGGGAGATGGGGTACCTTCCCCATGACAATCTCCAGCTCCTTGGCGAAACTGTGGTAATCGATCCAGTGATAGAGGCAGCGGCGCTTCAAGGCATCGTGGACTTCCCGGGTGCGGTTGGAGGTCAGGATCACCACCGGCTTTTCCGCCGCCCTGACGGTCCCCATTTCCGGGATGGTGACCTGGAAATCCGACAGGAGCTCCAGGAGAAACGCTTCAAACTCCTCGTCGCTGCGGTCCACTTCGTCGATGAGGAGGACCGGGGCCGGACCCTCCGGATCGATGGCGGCGAGGAGAGGGCGGCGCAGGAGGAATTCCCGGGAAAAGAGATCCTCTTCCAGCCTGCGGCGCCCGCCCTCACCCTGGACTGCCTCCCCGGCAAACGCTTCCGCCAGGCGAATGTGGAGCATCTGCTTCGGAAAGTTCCACTCGTAAAGGGCGCTCTGCCGATCGATCCCCTCATAACACTGGAGGCGGATAAGGGGCCTTGCCAAGGCATCCGCCAGGACTTTGGCCACCTCGGTCTTACCCACCCCCGGCTCTCCCTCCAAAAAGAGGGGGCGCTCCAGGGCCAGAGTCAGGTAGATGGCCGTGGCCAAGGAGGCCTCCGCCACGTAACCTTCCCGGCGAAGCGCCCCCTGGACCGCCTCCACGCTCTCAAAGGGATTTTCCAGAATGGACCCCTTCCTTCTCAGGACACAGCTTTTCGCAAGGCCCTTCGGGTATAGACCTGGGCCAGATGGCGGCGATAATCCCCCGAGGCGAAGAGGTCGCCGGAAAAGCTGGCCCCTTCGGCTGCTTGCTCCGCCGCCCGGGTGAAAACTTCCTCATCGGCTTTCTCGCCTTTGAGGGCTTCCTCCACGGCCCGGGCCCGGTAAGCCATGTCGGCAGCGCCGGTGATGGCCACCCTCGCTTCTTTGATGGTACCTCCTTCGTCCAAAAGGAGGACCACCGCCGCTCCTGCCGCCGCGTAGCCGGAAGCGGGGTGTTCAAATTTAGCGTAGGCCCCCTTCCAGGTCTCTGCAGGGATGGGGAAGCGGACCGCCCGCACCACTTCGTCGGGACCCAGGGCTGTGAGGAGAGGCCCCAGGATAAAGTCTTCCATGGGGATCTCTTTGGCGCCCTGGGGCCCCTCCACCATGAGGCGGGCTTCCAGCGCCAGGGCCACGGCAGGCAGATCGGATGCCGGGTCGGCCCCTGCCAAATTCCCTCCCACGGTGCCCCGGTTTCTCACCTGCAGATCCCCGATGAGGCCGGCAGCTTCGGCCAAAAGGGGGAGGTTCTTTTTCACCCGCTCATCCCGGGAGAGCTCGCTGTGGGTGGTGAGGGCACCCACCACCAGGTCCTTTCCCTCCACGGCGATGCCCTTCAGGTCCTGGATGCCGCCGATATCCACCAGCACGGCGGGGGACGCCAAACGCAGTTTCATCAGAGGAAGGAGGCTGTGGCCTCCCGCCAGGATCCTGGCCTCTCCCTTATGGGACTGGAGGAGGTGGACAGCTTCCTCCACCGACGACGCCCGTTCATAGTCGAAGGCTGTGGGAATCATGATTTCTTCCCTCCCGAGAGGATCCTCCAGATCTTTTCCGGCTTCAGGGGCATCTCCAGATCCTTCACCCCAAAAGGCCGCAGGGCGTCCACCACCGAATTGACCACGGCGGGGGTGGAAGCGATGGTCCCCGTCTCCCCTACCCCCTTGACGCCCAAAGGGTTGTGGGGCGCAGGAGTCACCGTATGGTCGGTGTCGAACATGGGGAAGAAGCGGGCCTTGGGCATGGCGTAATCCTGGAAGGTCCCCGTCAAAAGCTGGCCGTTTTCATCGTAGACGGCTTCTTCGTAAAGGGCCTGGCCGATCCCCTGGACTACCCCGCCGTGGACCTGCCCCTCCACGATCATAGGGTTGATGATGGGTCCGCAGTCATCCACCGCCACATACTTGAGGATCTTGATCTCCCCCGTTTCGCCGTCGACTTCGGTGACGCAGGCGTGGGCGCCGAAGGGATAGGTGAAATTCACCGGGTCGTAGAAGGACTGGGCCTCCAGCCCGGGCTCTAGGCCTTGGGGAAGGTTCCACGCAAGATAAGCCTGCAAGACCACATCTTGGATCTTCGCCTGCTTGTCGGGCATACCCTTTACGTGGAAGACCCCACCCTCGAATTCCACATCCTCTTCCGCCACCTCCAGCATGTGGGCAGCAATCTTCGTGGCTTTTTCCAGGACCCTTTCCGCCGCTACGGCGATGGCGCTTCCTCCCACTGGGGTCGTCCTGGACCCATAGGTTCCCCACCCCATGGCGATGCGGTCGGTGTCGCCGTGAACAACTTCCACGTCTTCCACCGGAATGCCGAAGCGGTCGGCCACCACCTGGGCAAAGGTGGTCTCCTCCCCCTGACCATGGGGTGAGGTTCCCGTGAAAACGGTCACTTTCCCGGTGGGATGGAAGCGGACCGTGGCGCTTTCATAAAGGCCTCCCTGAAACCCGACGGCCCCTGCCACCTGAGAGGGCCCCAGCCCGCAGATCTCCACATAGGTGGACCACCCGATGCCGATGTAGCGCCCTTCTTTGCGCGCCTCTTCCTGTTTTTTGCGCCAGCCTTCGTAATCCAGCATCTTCAGGGCCTTTTCCAGCGCTCCCTGGTAGTTTCCGCTGTCGTATTCCAGACCGGTGGCGGTGTGGTAGGGAAAGGCGTCGGCGGGGATGAAGTTCTTCTTCCGCACCTCCACCGGATCCATCCCCAGCTCCATGGCCAAAAGATCCACCAAGCGCTCGATGACGTACGTGGCTTCGGGCCGACCTGCCCCCCGGTAAGCGTCGATGGGGGTGGTGTTGGTCAGCACGCCATAGGTCTCCACGTGGACTTGGGGAATGGTGTAGGGGCCGGGCGTGATGAGGCCGAAAAGGATGGTGGGCACCCCCGGCCCTGCCGTGGAGAGATAAGCCCCCATATTGGCCACCATGCGCAGCCGCAACCCCAGGATGGTCCCGTCCTTTTTGGCCGCCAGCTCGGCGTGGATGATGCCGTCCCGTCCATGGGTGGTGGCCTGGAAATTCTCCGAGCGGCCCTCGGACCACTTCACGGGCCTCCCCAGCTCCCGGGCGGCAAAGGCCACCAGGGCCTCATCGGGATAGCAGGCGATCTTGGAACCAAAGCCCCCGCCCACATCCACCGCCACGATGCGGAGCTTGTGTTCGGGGATCCCCAGGATGTTGGAGAGGAGAACCCTATGGATGTGGGGGTTCTGGGAGGTTATGTAGAGGGTCATCTCGCCGGAACCGCTGTTGTACTGGGCCACCGCCGCCCGGGGTTCCATGGCGTTGGGGATGAGGCGCTGCTGGCGAAAGGACTGCCGGATCACCACCTCCGCCTCATGGAAGGCAGGGGCCGGGTCATTGCCCGCCTGCCAATGGAAAGCCACGTTCTTGGGGACATCGTCATGGAGAAGGGGAGCTCCTTCTTCCATGGCCTTTTCTGCGTCCACCACCGTCGGAAGGACCTCGTAGTCCACCTGGATCAGGTCCAGGGCATCCCGGGCGATGTACCGGTCTTCCGCCACCACCAGGGCCACCCCATCCCCCACATAGCGGACTTTTTCCTTGGCCAGAGCCGGGTGGGCAGGCGTCTTCATGTCGGAGTCGGGGGGAAGCCAAGCGGTGGGGATGGGGCCCACCTTTCCCTCCAGATCGGCCCCGGTGAAAACTGCCACCACCCCGGGGAGTTTCTTCGCCTGCTCCGCATCGATCTTCCGAATGCGGGCATGGGCGTAGGGGCTGCGCAGGATGGCGGCATAAAGCATCCCCGGCAGCCGGATATCGTCGGTGTAACGGCCTTTTCCCCGGATAAGGCGGGGATCTTCCCGCCGTTTGACTGCGGCGCCAAAGACCTTCGCCATGGATCGTCCCTCCCTCAGCCCGGCATCCGTTCAGCGGCATGCTGAACGGCCCGCACGATGTTTTCGTACCCAGTGCACCGGCAAATGATTCCGTTCAGGCCCTGGCGGATCTCTTCTTCCGAGGGATGGGGGTTTTCCTGGAGAATCCCGATGGCCACCATCATGGCGCCTGGCGTACAAAAGCCGCACTGGAGTCCATGTTTTTCCCAAAAGGCTTCCTGAACCGGATGGAGGTGGCCATTTTGGGCCAGGCCCTCCACCGTGGTAATCTCGGCGCCGTCGGCCTGCACCGCCAGCACGGAGCAGGATTTCACCGCCCGGCCGTCCATCAGGACGGTACAGACGCCGCACTGGCTGGTATCGCATCCGATATGGGTCCCCGTCAGACCCAGGACATCCCGCAAAAGGTGAACCAGGAGCAGCCGGGGTTCCACTTCCGCCGTATACTGGGTGCCGTTCACTTGCAGAGCGATGGCCTTTTTCTCCGCCATATGCTACCCCCTTCACCCTGATGAGCTGCTTTCTCCCGACTGCAGGTCTTCCTCCACCCCTTTGAAGAACTGGCCCAGCAAAAGCTGGGCGATGCCTCCCATGACCCTCTGGCCCACGGAAGCCATGACGCCCGTCACTTGGGCTTGGGCCGAACAGGTAAGAAGGGTCTTGCCGTCTTCTTCTTCCAGGCGGATGAGGGCATCGGCCGCAAGGGTGCCGGGCTTCCCTTGGCCCTGCAGGAGAAGGCGGTAATCTTCCGGCGCGTGGGCATCGGCCAGCTCCACCTCCCCGGTGAAAAGGCCGTTGATAGGACCCACCTGGAGGCCAAGATCAGCGGCATACTTCCCCTCCCCCACTTTCTCTAGACGCCGGCATCCAGGGAGCCGCCGCCGCAGAACCTCCTGGCTTTGCAGCGCATCCCAGACGGCTTCTCTTGGAGCCGAGAAGGTATACCGATACTCGATCTGCAATCCATCACCTCCCGTCCTCAAAGGCTTGTCCCCGTGGGGCGGGGGAAGGTGGACAGCGGCAGAAGAGATGGAGAAGAAGAGGAGGCCCGCAAGCCAGGGGCCGGAGGAATAAGAAACTTGGGTAAGACCAGTATGGGTGGATTGGGAACTTCTGGTCAAGGGTGAAAAAAAAGTAAGTTTGAGTGTAATCCTTTAAGCATGAATTTTGGGCTGCCCGTGAAGGGGCTTGCCTGAAGCCCCCGTCCGTTCCATCAAGAGCTCCGCCACGATGGAGACGGCCACCTCATCGAAGGTTTCCGCCCCCAAAGCCAGCCCCACCGGTGCCCGGATCGGTCCGCTCTCCAGGGTCTCGCCGATGGCTTGCAACATCTCCTGAGTGCGGGAGAGGGGCCCCAGGACCCCCACATAGCGGGGGCGGGATGCCAGGGCCAGACGCAGGGCCGCCTCATCCCGCCTTTGAAAATGGTTCATGATGAGCCACCAGCTGTCCCTCAGGGCTTCGGGATCCCCCTCCTCCGGCTCCATCACCAGGTGGTCCGCGTGGGGAAAGCGGGCCCGGCTGTTGAACTCGGGTCGGGGATCCAGGATGGCTACCCGGAAGTGGGCCCGGGCCGCCAAGGAAGCCACCGGTACCGTATCCAGGCCGGCCCCGCAAATGATAAGGCGCTGGCTAGGCCGCATGGTGTCGACGTAGAAACGGCGGCCTGCCTGTTCTATGATCTCCGCCCGGGTGCCGGTGGTATAACCCTGGGCCAGCCTCTCCCGCAGAGGAAGGGGCAGATCCTCCCCGTCGGAGGCCAAAAGCTCGGGGCCCTCCAGGAGGGCCCGGGCGCCTTGCGGCAGCTCCAGGATCAGGGTCAGGTCCCGCCCCCGGGAAAGGGCTTCTTTCACCGTCCTCCAGAAGGAATCTTCCGGGGCGATGGGAAAGATGGCCACCTCCATGGTGCCCTTGCAGCCGATGCCCAGGGTCCAGAGCTCCGTTTCCGTGAGATCGTACTGCACCAGGCGGGGCCGATCTTCCTTCATGGCCCCCTCCGCCCAGACGAAAAGATCGCCTTCCAGGCATCCTCCGCTTAAGGATCCCAGCATATGGCCCTTTTCCGCCATCATCATCTTGGCGCCGGGCAAACGATAGGAAGACCCCTTCACCTGGGTCACCACCAAAAGGGCCGCCTTCTCCCCCTGGTTCCAGGCTTCTTCGATCCGCGCCAGCATCTGCACCGCTTCATCGAGGTGGGACATGGCCGAACCTCCTCTCGCAGGGTACCCTGGGTAGGATGGAATTGCCCCTATTATACCTGGAGAAAATCCGGTGAATGGCAGGCGAAGGGCACCATGAGCAAAGAGGACATCCGGCGAGAAGTCTACCGGGCTCTCCGAGAAGGAAAGGCAGCCGCCTTTCCCTTCCCCATCGAGGGAAGGATCCCCAATTTCAAGGGGGCAGCCGCCGCAGCGGAAAAGGTGAGGCGGCTCCCTCTTTACCGGGAGGCTTCGCTGCTCAAGATCAACCCTGATGCCCCCCAGTGGCCCCTGCGCACCCGCGCCCTTTTGGACGGCAAGGACCTTCTCCTCCCCACCCCGCGCCTGCGAGGACCTTTCCTCTGGATCAGGAGAGCCGACGTGCCTGCGGGGAAGGAAAGGGAAGCGGCCTCTTTGCGCCATGCCTCCCACTACGGCCGCCCTCTTTCGGTGAAAGAGCTGGCCCAAGAAAAACTCCCCATCGGCCTGGTGGTGGCAGGGTCGGTGGCCGTAACCCGGGAAGGCCTCCGCCTGGGAAAGGGCGAAGGATACAGCGACCTGGAATACGCCCTCTTGCAGGAGCTGGGCTATCCCAATCTCCCCCTTCTCACCACCGTCCACCCCCTGCAGCTGGTGCCCCATATCCCCCATGACCCCCACGATATCCCCCTGGACTGGATCGTGACCCCTCAAGAGGTCCTCCCGTTGGAGCCCCGCTACCCGAAACCCCGGGGCATCGACTGGGAAGCCCTGTCCGCGGAAGACCTGACCGCCATGCCCCCCCTTCTGGATCTTCGCCGTCTCACGTGGGAGCGCCGGTCGGTCCCCGACGTGATCCGGGAAGGACTCCGGCTTCTTTTTGTCGGCATCAATCCCGGCCGCCACAGCGCCGGGGAAGGCCACCATTTCGCGGGACCTCAGAATTACTTCTGGAAGCTTCTCCACGCCGCCGGGTGCACCCCCCGCCTCCTCTCTCCCCAGGAAGACCGCAGCCTCCTATCCTGGGGCATCGGTATCACCAATCTCCTAGCGCGGGCCAGCTCAGGGGAAAAAGACCTCTCCTGGGCCGAGATGAAGGCAGCGAGGGAAGCCTTGCGGGCCAAAGTGACCCGCTATCGACCCGAGGGGGTGGTCCTCCTGGGTAAAAACGTCTACCGCGCCTATGCGGGGCTTCCCGCCTCCCACCCTGTTTCCTGGGGCCCCCAGCCCCGCGAAACCGTCTGGGGGGTGAAGGAGTGGGTCGCCCCCAACCCTTCGCCCCGCAGCACCCTCAGTTGGGAAACGCGGCTACAACTCTTTCGTAAGGTTTGCACTCTTGCCCGCAACTTTTAGAATGAATCCATGGCGACGTTCCATCTGTACCTGGGCTGGAGCCTCATCGGCATCTTTTCCATCGCTTTTTTTTGGTCTCTTGGCGTCTGGATCGCGAGGCGGTCCCGGATCGGCATCCCCTTCTGGTGGTTCCTCCGCCTCGGGGCGTTTCTCTTCGTCCTGCAGATGGCGGCCGGCATCCTCATGTGGACGTCGGGCCTGCGGCCGGCCAATCTCCTCCACATCATGTATGCCGCTCTGGTGTTCCTCGGCTTCTTTGCCGCCGAGACCCTGAAACCAGGGGGAAGCTGGCGGCGCCTGTACCTGCGGGCCGGCCGCCCCTTCTACGAGCCCATGGTGGCTTTTCTCCTGAGCCTCTATCTTTTGGGAGTAGCCATCCGGGCCTTCACCACGGGCCTGGGCTACCCCTGACCCTCCAAAAGGCGCGCTTTGCAATAGGTGCGAAAGACCTTGACCACTTCCACCTTCACCTTGTGGCCCACCCGGGCGGCCCCGCCCTCGATGTCCACCACATAGCCCTGGAGCCGGGCGATGCCGTCTTCGGGATGAGCCACATGGGGTTCCGCCACCGTAATCTCCAGGATCTCCCCCACCTTTACGGGGAGAGCCTGGCTTTCCACCATGGCCCGCTCCCCCATGGCTTTCACCCGCATTTTCTCCAGATGCACCTCTTCATTTCCCCGGATGAAGATGGTGCGGCCCGTTGTTCGCTCCAGCTCTTTCAGATTGGCTCCGTTGGGTCCGATCAAAAGGGCCGCTACGCTGGGATAGGCCTCCACCAGAAGGGCCTCGCTGTCGGAATTCATGAGGAGCTTTCGCATCTCGCGGCGGATGCGCCGGGAGGTGGTCTCCTCGCTCATGACCCGGCCCCGCCCGTCACAGTAGGGGCAGGGGCGGGTGAGAAGATCCCGCAGGCTTTGCCTCCCTTTGCGCCTGGTCATCTCCACCAAGCCCAGGCGGGTAAACCCGAGGACGGTAGGGCGCTGGGGATCATAGCGGGTGGCGTTTTCCAGCTCTTCCAGGACCCTTTGCCGGTGCTCGGGGCTGGACATGTCGATGAAATCCACGATGATGATGCCGCCGATATCCCGCAGGCGAATCTGGCGGGCCACTTCTCTTGCGGCCTCTAGGTTGGTCTGGAAGACCGTATCCTGCAGGTCATCGGTTTTGCCCACGTACTTGCCCGTGTTGACATCGATGGTGGTGAGGGCTTCCATCTGATCGATGACCAGGTACCCGCCGCTTTTCAGCCAGACCCGGCGACCCAGGGCTTTCTCCAGCTCTTCGTCGATCCCGTAGAAGGAGAAAAGGCTCTGGATCCGGCTCTCGGGAAGGCTCCGGTAGTCCATGAGAAGGGGCAGGTATTCCGGCGCAGAGCGGGTCAAATACTGGGAGGCATGGTCCAGGGCTTCCTCGCCCTCCACCACGATCCGCCGCAGGTGGCCATCCACTTCGTCCCTCAAGATCCGTTCAATGACGGAAAGATCTTTGTGAAGCAGGGCAGGGGCTTTCACCTCCTGGGCCTTTTTTTCGATCTGCTGCCAGAGAGAAAGGAGCTGCTCCCAATCCCGCCGCAACTCTTCCTCGGAGCGACCCTCCGCCACGGTGCGGACGATGATGCCCAGGGGCGGTTTCCTCAGTTTGTCCGCCACCTGGCGCAGCCGGTCCCGTTCCTCGGGATCGGCGATCCGCCGGGAAATGCCGATCCCGTCTCCATAAGGAGCCAGGACCAGGTAGCGGCCGGGGATGCTGAGGGCCCGGGTGACGCGGGCCCCCTTGGCGCCCGTCGGTTCTTTTTCCACCTGCACCAGAATTTCCTGGCCGGGCCTGAACAGATCCTGGATGGCCATCCGCGAACGGATCCTCTCTCCTTCCTCCAGGGCATCTTCCTCATCGGCAACGCCCGCCTGGGCATCGTCCACGAAAAGGAAGGCGTTCCGCTCCAGGCCGATGGCCACGAAGGCCGCCTGCATCCCGGGGAGAACGTTTTCCACCCGTCCCTTGTAGATGTTTCCCACCAGCCGCTGGCTGAGGGGACGCTCGATATAGAGGGCCGCCAACTGCCCGTCCTCGACGATGGCCACTTGCGGTTCCTGGTCTTCCTCGGTGATCAAAATGTCCCGCAGCAAAAGACGTCACTCCCAAACCTGGAAATCTTCTTCGCTTTCACTATAGCTTGTGCACCGGCGGCGCGGGAGGAAGTCCCAGGGCCTCCTCCAAAGTGGCCTCCGGTCCCAGGCGCAGGTAGGCCTCCAAGAGAGCCGGCGGATCCATCATGCCCAGCCAGCGCCCTTGGCCATCCAGGATGCCGACCAAGGTGTAGGGGGAGCCCCGGGCCCGAGAGACCGCCTGCCCTAGACGGGTCTTCCCCGCCGCCACCTGGATCCTTCCCGGCTGCAAGACCCCCGGGGGGGGCAGGGAAAGGTGGAGGGCTTCCTTTAGGCGCTTCTCCCAGCCCCGCTCTTTCTCTGCTTCCGCCCCCTGCCACACCAGATAGCTTAAGAGGGGCAGGATGGGGGAAGCGATCCCCCAGAGGAGGAGCAAGAGAGCCAGGAGAAAGAGGAGGAGGGCTCCTCCTTTGCCGATGCCGATGGCCCGGGAGGTGGCCCGGTAGAAGCCCACGCGAGGGACCAGGAGGGCCCGGAGGATCCGGCCCCCATCCAGGGGAAGGCCGGGAAAGAGGTTGCTGAGGGCCATCCAGGTCTGGACCCGGGCGAAGGATTCTTCGGTGGGGCCGGTGAGGATAAGGTGTCCCAGACCCAAAAGGAGGAGGTTTTGCATGGGCCCCGCCACCGCCACCAGGGCTTCCACGGCCGGATCTTCTCCCCAGCTCCTCACCTCCAGGCGGCCCCCTAAGGGGAGGATCTCCAACACCTCCATCTCCACCCCGTAGGCAGCCGCCACCACCAAGTGGGCCGCTTCGTGGACGAAAAGGGCCAGGAGCCAGAACCACGCCTCCAGCCCATGGCCAGCCCACCATAAAAAGCCGGGAAGGAGAAGGGTCAGGAGGTGGATGCGGATCTCGAGAGAGCCTACCCTTCCTCGCAGCACCCTCATGGAATGGAGGGGGCATCCCCCAGATAAGGGAGGGGATCCACCGGTTGCCCCCGGTAGAGAAGGGTGAGGTGGAGACGATCTCCCGCAAGATGGCCCAGGATGGCCCCTTTCTCCACCTTTCCCCCTTCCCTCACTTGCAGGTCCGAGAGAAAGCTGTAGACGGTCTGCCAGCCGCCCCCGTGATCTATCACCACCTCAAGGCCATTCTCCCCCTGGGCGATCTTGGCCACTTGGCCCGACTCCGCCGCCCCGACCGGTTCTCCCTCCTGGGCCTGCAAAAGGATCTCGGTGCGGTAGACAGGCCGCTGGCCTTCGCGGGAGAAGCCAAATAAGCCGACCACCGCCCCCGCCACCGGCGGCGCCAGGCTGCCAAGGGAGAGGTCCAGGACATCGCTGGGAGCCGGTGTCGTGGGAAAGACCGGCAGGGACGAAAAGGGCTGGGCCGTTTGGTGGGTCCAGGTTTTCACCCCCTGGAGGGCACGTTGAGCGGCAGGGTCGGGCCACCGGGAGAGGCCCCCGAGACCCAGGGCAAGAAAGAAGGCCACCCACCACCGCCAGGGGCTTTTCCTCCTGCGGGGCCAGGCCCGATAGGCCCTCCAACGCCAGAGGGCACGCCGCCAAAAGAGGGCCACCATCCGTCCTCCCGGTTTAGGGTACGAGCCCGGCGGAGGGGCTAGAACCGGAGCTAAGGGGACTGTTCCGCCACGAACATGGATTCATCCCGGTGGAACCGGACCGAGAGGACCAGCCCCAAGGCCATGGAGTTCACCAGCATGGCGCTGCCCCCGTAGGAGATGAAGGGCAGAGGGATCCCCGTCACCGGCATAATGCCGAGGGTCATGCCGATGTTCACCAGGACTTGGAAGAGGATCATCACCCCCACCCCGCCCGCCAGGATCATCCCCAGGCGGTCGGTGGCCTGCCCCATGAGGGTGAAGATCCGAAGGATGAGGGCCGTCTCCAGGAGGATCAGAAGGGAACCTCCCACAAACCCGAGGCCTTCCCCCACCACGGCGAAGATGAAATCGCTCTGGGAAACAGGCAGGTAATCGTACTGGTTGAGGACGCCCCCAAAGATGCCTTGCCCCGTCAAGCCGCCTGACCCGATGGCCAGCTGGGACTGCCATATGTGGTAACCGGCCCCCATCTTGTCGGCCCCCGGGTTCAAGAAAACCAGAAGGCGGTTCACCTGATAGTCGTGGAGGAAAGGAACCGCATCCTTGGGGATGTATCACGCCATGAAAGCCCAGAGGAAAAGGCTCAGGCTCCCCACCCCTCCGCCCAGAAGGAGGAGGACCCGCCACCCGGACAGGCCCGCCACGTACAGAATACCCAGGGCGATGGCCACGAGGACCGCCGCCGATCCTAGGTCGGGCTGCTTCATGATGAGCAGGACAGGGGGCACGGTGAAGGCCCCCGCCCAGAGGAGGGAGGACCAGCGCCGGGCCAGCCCCGCCCTTTCGCTGTAGAAAGCCCCTAGGGCCAGGATCAACCCCAGCTTCATGAACTCCGCCGGTTGGAAGGACAAGGGTCCGATGTCGATCCAGCGGGAAACCTGCTCTCCTCCGCTGTGGCCTACTGTCAAGACCAGCAGAAGGGCCCCCAGGCCAAGGCCATAGGCCACCCAGGCCAGGCGAGACCAAAACCGGTAATCCAGGGCCACCATGAAGGAACCCAGGAAAAGGCCCAAAAGGGCCCACTGCAGCTGGCGGACGACTGTGGTCCAGGTCTCGGGGCGGGCGAGATCTACCCGGGTAGCGCTGGCCACTGCCAAAAGGCCCATCCCCACCAGGACCAGCCACAAAAAGATGAGGAGGATATCCAGGCGGGCCTTTCGCCTCAGCAAACCTTCTCGCCCTTTCGGTTGCCCCCTTTCGCCGGGGGATCTTATAATTGGACGGGCCTTAAGGCGTCTCAGTTCATCTGTAGCAGGCCAGAGAGAGGAGGGTCAGCCGGGTGCAGCAAGGCCCGGCACGCCAGTGAACCAGTCCATGTTTTGGGTACCTGTCGCAGCAGCGCTCCTGTCCATCCTCTATGGAGTCTACTTGATCCGCTGGGTGATGGCCCAGAGCGCAGGTTCGGAAGCAATGCAAAGAATTGCCACGGCCATCCGTCAAGGGGCTTCCGCCTATCTGAACCGCCAGTACACCACCATCTTCTATGTGGCGGTGGTTCTTTTTCTTATCATTGGCTTCTTTCTCGGATGGGCTCAAGCCATCTACTTCTTTATCGGCGCCGTGCTCTCCGCCGCCGCCGGTTACATCGGCATGAGCATCGCCGTGCGGGCCAATGTGCGCACGGCCCAGGCCGCTAAAGACAAAGGCCTGGCCGGCGCCTTTTCCACCGCTGTCCGGGGTGGGGCCGTCACGGGGCTTTTGGTGGTGGGCTTGGCCCTTTTGGGGGTAGCCCTCCTGGCATGGTACACCCAGGATCCCACCACTTTCGTGGGCTTTGGGTTGGGCGCCAGCCTCATCAGCGTTTTCGCTCGCCTCGGGGGCGGCATCTACACCAAGGCCGCCGACGTGGGGGCCGACCTGGTGGGGAAGGTGGAAGCAGGCATCCCTGAGGACGATCCCCGCAACCCCGCCGTCATCGCTGACAACGTGGGAGACAACGTCGGAGACGATGCCGGCATGGCCGCCGACCTCTTCGAGACCTACGGCG
>JASBVX010000213.1 GCA_029960865.1 Bacillota bacterium
GGTCCTCACCAAGCTGGACGGCAGCGCCCGGGGTGGGATCGCCGTGGCGGTGGCGGTGGAGCTGGGCCTCCCCATCCGCTTTGTGGGGGTGGGGGAAAAGGCCGAGGATCTTCAGCCCTTTTCCGCAGCGGAGTTTGTGGAAGCCCTCTTTTCCTGAGGATATCAAGGTTTAGGGCTTGACACCCCTTTCCCTTCCCTGCAAAGTGAAGGGAGGGCATGAAGGAGGGAGCGGGGGTGGAGGAGCTGGACCTGGCGGAAAAGGCCCTGCTGTTCGACACCTACGGGGCTCTTTTGACCCCCCACCAGCGGGAGCTCCTGGAGATGTACCAGGACTGGGACTGGACCCTCAGCGAGGTGGCGGAGGAGAAGGGCACCACCCGGCAGGCGGTCCACGATGGGGTGAAGCGGGCCTACGGGGCTCTATGGGCCTTTGAGGAGAAGCTGGGGTGGGTGCAAAGGTACCGGGAGCGGCGCCACCGTCTGGGGATGATGGCGGAGGATCTCCAGCTCCTCAAAGAAGCGTTGACGCAAGAGCCTCCGCAGGTGGAGAAGGCAAAAGAACATCTCTTGCGGGCCCAAAGGCATCTGTACACCCTCCTTCAGGAATGAGGTGACCTTTTGTTCGAGAATCTGACGGCCAGGCTCCAGGGGATTTTTTCCGGCCTGCGGCAACGGGGGAAGCTGACGGAAGAGGACGTCAAAAAGGCGTTGCGGGAAGTCCGCATGGCCCTTTTGGAGGCCGATGTCCACTTCCAGGTGGCCCGGGACCTGGTGCAAAAGATCCAGGAGCGGGCGGTGGGCCAAGAGGTGATGGAGAGCCTCACCCCCGGCCAGCAGGTGGTGAAGATCGTCCGGGATGAGCTGCAGGCCGCCCTGGGGAGCTCTGCGGGGGCCCGGCTCAAGGCGCGAAAGGGCCTGGATCCTCTGGTGATCCTCCTTTTTGGTCTGCAAGGGGTGGGGAAGACCACCACGGCGGGGAAGCTGGCCCTCCACCTCAAAAAGAGCGGGCAGCGGGTCCTTCTGGTGGCGGCGGATCTTCAGCGACCGGCGGCGGTGGAACAGCTGAAGATCCTCGGGAAGAAAGAAGACATCCCGGTCTTTTTCCTGGAAGGGAAGAAAGCTCCCGAGGTGGCTCGCCTGGGGGTGGAAGAAGGCCGGCGCCGGGGCTTTGATGCGGTGCTGGTGGATACCGCCGGCCGGCTCCACATGGACGAGGAGCTCATGGTGGAGCTGGAGGAGGTGGCGAGGCTGACCCACCCCGATGAGAGCCTTTTGGTGGTGGACGCCATGGCGGGCCAAGACGCCCTGAAGTCGGCCACGGCTTTTGCGGAGCGGCTCCCCCTGACGGGGTTCATACTGACCAAGATGGACGGGGATGCCCGGGGCGGCGTGGCCCTCTCCTTGCGAGCCGTGACGGAAAAGCCCATCAAGTTCGTGGGGACGGGGGAAGATCTGGCGGCGCTGGAGCCTTTCCGTCCCGAGCGCATGGCGGGCCGCATCCTGGGGATGGGGGATGTTTTGACCCTCATCGAAAAGGCGGAGGAGACCCTCGACAGGGAGAAGGCGGCCGAGTGGGAAAAGCGCCTCAAAGAGGCGGATTTCACCCTGGAGGACTTCCTGGATCAGATGCGCGAGATGAAAAAGCTGGGTCCGCTGGACCAGCTGGTGCGGATGATTCCCGGCTTCAGCGGGGCCATGCCCAAGGTGGACAAGGAAGCGGGAGAAAAAGAGTTGAAGCGCCTGGAGGCCATGATCCTTTCCATGACGCCTTACGAAAGAAGGCGGCCCCAGATCATCGATGGGAGTCGGAAACGGCGCATCGCCCGGGGCGCAGGGGTGGAGGTTCACCACGTGAACCAGCTTTTGCGCCAGTTTGATGAGATGCGGCGGCTGATGAGGACCCTTTCCAAAGGAGGGGCCAAGGGCCGCAAACGGGGCCGCATGGGGCTCTTTTGAGGAGGTGAGAAAAAGTGGCCGTGAGGATACGCTTGCGCCGGATGGGAGCCAAACGCCGTCCTTTCTACCGCCTGGTGGTGGCCGACAGCCATTCCCGGCGGGATGGGGAATTCATCGAAGAGCTGGGTTACTACGATCCGGTGGCGGAGCCTGCTGTCCTGGAGATCAAGAAGGAGCGGGTGGAGGAGTGGATCCAAAAGGGAGCGATTCCTTCCCCGACGGTAAGAACGCTTTTGCGCCAGGCAGGAATTTCGATGGGCAAGAGCTAATGGGTGGAATACATAAGGAGGAGGAAGCCGAGTGAGCCGCTACAGTGACCTGGTTGCCTTTGTGGCCCGCAGCATCGT
>JASBVX010000214.1 GCA_029960865.1 Bacillota bacterium
TAGTGGAAGAAAGGACTGGTATCTAGGAGGACCGTGTGAAAGGAACCCGCACCTACCACGATTACCTGACGGCCATCTACATCCTCCAGGACGAAGGGGAGGTCCCCATCGCTGCCCGCGTAGCGGAGTATTTGGGGGTGTCGGCCCCCACCGTCTCCCAGACCCTGCGGCGCCTGCAGCAAAAGAAGCTGGTGACGGTGGATGGCGACCACATCTTGCGCCTCACCTCCAAGGGGCAAGAGGAAGCCCAGACCCTGATCCGGAGGCACCGCCTCCTGGAACGGTGGCTGACCGACATCCTGGGGCTGGACTGGGCTAGCGCCGATGTGGAAGCCCAGCGCCTGGAAACTTCCGTCTCAGCCTTGGTGGAAGAGCGTTTGGATCAGCATCTGGGCCGGCCCACCACCTGTCCCCACGGCAACCCCATCCCCCGCAAAGGGGCACAGCGCAAGCCCCTCCTCCAACCCCTCCCGTTGTTCCCCCCGGGGAGCATGGTAGAAGTGGTGCGCATCAGCGAACTGGCAGAGGACATGGTGGATCTTCTCCGCTACCTGGAGGGTGTGGGGTTGATCCCAGGCGCGCCCGTCAGCATCGAGGAGGAAAGGGAGCCGGGGGAACTCCTCCTCACGACACCGCGGGGCACTTTTGCCGTGAAGGAGACTGTCGCCCGTTACATCCACGCAGAGAAGAGGATGACCTCCTGAGGGACTGGCAGTGGCTCCGATGGCCTCTCCCCAGACCCCTTCCTTCCCGGATTTCCCTTTGGGTTCCAGAGGTCGAAGAAGAAGTAGGCCCTTCCATCCACCTGGCCCACACCTTCGGGCGCAGGCTGGTGGGCCTTCTGGCCCGCTCTTCCCTGCTCCCGGGAGAAGGTCTCCTCCTCTTCCCCGCGCGCCAGGTTCACAGCTACTTCATGCGCTTCCCTATCGACGTGGCCTATATCGACCGGGAAGGGTACGTGCTGAAGAAAGGGCCCCTTCTCCCGGGGAGAAGGGGCCCTTACGTCCGTTCCTCTTTCTTTGTGCTGGAGATGAACCTGGGTGCCCTGGAAAGCCTGGCGGAAGGTCAGCGCCTGGCTTTCTCAGCGCATCCTCCGGCCAGCAAAGAGGATAAGGGCCAGAACCACCGCTCCGCCTCCCAAACCGAGAAGCCAGATGCTGGCCGAGGATGAGGCCGGGGGTTCTTCTGTCTCGGGCTGATCTTGCCCGGGTGCCGGTGAGGCCGGCGCTTCCCCCTCTGCGGCAGGCGGCTCCCCCGCCTGCAGGAAGAAGACACCGTGGTGGGCTTCACTGCCTTCCGCCGCCATAAGGGAGCGGACCACATAGAGGCCCTCCCACTGGGTGAGGTCCTGAGGCCCTACCACGCGGGTATGGGGGTCCAGGGGGTATTCCTGGCCCCCGATGACCATCAGGTAGCTCCCGTGGTGGTCCCCATGGCCTTCTTCTCCATGGACGGCTTCCACCTGCCCCGTGGGGCCGGGTTCAGCGCCCAGCTCCTTCAGCATGGCCCCATCCATATGGGCGGCGATAAAGGCGGCCGCCTCACCCTTTTGGGGAACAGCTTCAGGGTTTTGGCCCTCCAGAGAGACCTTTCCGGCGAAGAAATAGGTCGCCACGCCCTGCCAGGTCCCATTTCCCTGGAGGGAAGGCACCAGACCCTCCTGGAGGGCCTTTTCCTGCAGGACTTTCAAGTCGTCTGGCGTCTCGCCCCCTTGGCCCAAGCGATGGAAGAGGGCCAGCCAGGCGGCCAGGTCCTTCATGGTGAGGGGGGCTTCAGGCTCAAAGGTGGGTGTCTGGGGAATGATATTGAGGGCCGTCAGATAGACGATATCAGCAGCATAAGGAGAGGAGGCGATGTCGGCAAACTGGGTCTTCTCATTGAGGATATGGGCATAAGCCCCCGACCCTCCCCCCAGGGAACCCATCACCAGGGCCGATAGAACCAGCAAAAAGAACAGTTTGTTGCGCAAACCCGTCACTCCTTTCACGGCCTTTCCCAAATCCAGAGCCGCCCGTTATCCTGTTCGTACTGCAGCCGTTTCCCTCTTTCCGCCCGGATTTTCAGGACCTGCCAGGTGTCCCTGTCTTTCTGGAAGTCGGGATCCTCCAGATCGATGACATAGCCGTCGATCATCAGGAACTCCATGTACAGCTGAATCTCATCGGGGCCTGTTCGGTTCATCTGTCCGAAGGCGATGAACTGGCGATCCCCCCGGCCATGGGGCACGTAATCCTGCAGGGCGGGGTCGGAGGGGAGGTGGGCCTCGATGAAGATGTGGTCGGCCCTCAGGTGCACC
>JASBVX010000215.1 GCA_029960865.1 Bacillota bacterium
GGTGGGGAATCCGCTCCTATGCCCTCCCCGCCCTGTGGGAGGGGGGCCCTCTCCACCTGGGCAGCATCGTATTCCAGCGGCAGTACCTTTTCGTCCTGGGGGCCGCCGCTTTTTTCGCGGTGATCTTCTGGCTCTTTTTCACCCGCACCCTTTGGGGAAAGGCGCTGCGAGCCTCGGCCGTCAACCCCGTGGGAGCACGGTTGGTGGGCATTCCCGTCCTGGGGATGGGGGGCCTGGCCTTTACCATCAGCGCCCTTTTGGCGGCTATGGGAGGTATTTTGGCCGCTCCTCTGACCCTCGCCACCTATGACATGGGCTTTATGTTGGGGCTGAAAGGTTTTGTGGGGGCCATCATCGGGGGCGGGCTGGTGAGCCTTCCCGGGGCGGTGGTGGGCTCGCTGGCGCTGGGCCTTTTGGAAAGCCTGGCGGCGGGCCTGCTCCCCTCGGGTTACCGGGATGCCGTGGCCTTTTCCCTTTTGATCCTTGTCCTCATCTGGCGGGCCCTTCCCCACATCCGGCGAGGGGTCCTCCTGCGGGAGGAGGCGGCTTCAGAGTGACGAGAGAGCGGCTGGGAGTTCTCTTTTTGTTTTTCCTTTGGATCGGGTTGCCTTTTCTTCTGCAAGGTCGCCTCTCCCTCTCCCTTTTCATCACGGCGTTTATCCAGGTGCCCATGGTGGTGGGCCTCACCCTTTTGGGGGGCCGGGCGGGGATGATTTCCCTGGGCCAGGCGGCTTTCTACGGGGTGGGGGCTTATGGCACCGCCATCCTGGCCGTCCACGGAGGCTGGCCTCCGGTGTTGGCCCTTGGGGGAGGCATCTTTCTTACGGTGGCGGTGGCCTACCTGGTGGGGCTTCCTGTCCTGACCCTGAGGGGCCATGACTTTGTGCTGGCTACGTTGGCGTTGAACTTCATCTTCGGCGTTGTCTGGCGCCAGTGGCTCCCGGTGACGGGGGGATCCAACGGGCTTGCGGGCATTCCCTCCTTGAGCTTGGGAACCTGGGCGATCAGGGGAGATGTTTCCTATTACTACCTGACGGGTCTGGTGGCCCTGCTGGCCCTTTTCTTCGGCTATCAGCTCCTCCACTCCGGCACGGGCCGGGCCCTCCAGACGGTGATGGCCAGCGAGACGGCCGCTGCTGCGGTGGGGCTGCGCCCTTCCCGTTACCGCCTGGGGGTGTTTCTCTGGGCTGCCTTTTGGGCAGGCCTGAGCGGCGGGCTTTATGCCTTCTATGTGGGGTACGTGAGCCCGTCGCCGTTTTCTTTGGAGTTTTCGGTGCAGCTCCTTTTGATGGCGGTCATCGGGGGTCTTGGGTCCCTTCCAGGCGCGGTGGTGGGGGTCTTTTTGGCTCTTTTCCTGCGGGAGTCCTTGCGGACTTTTCTGCCCCAGGTGGTGGGAGGCATCAGCTCGGAGTACGAGGCGGTGGCTTACGGCCTTCTCCTGGCGCTGGTGGTCATCTTTTGGCCCCGGGGCCTCTGGCCTGCCCGGGCGGCTCACCCGGCTGCCGCAGGGGAGGTGGCGACCCATCTTCCGGAGGACCCTCTCCCTGCGGAGGGGGTCATCCTTTCGGTGGAGGGCCTTCGCCGGGAATTCGGGGGTCTGGTGGCGGTGGCCGACGTCAGCTTCCAGGTAAGGCGGGGGGAAGTGGTGGCTTTGCTGGGCCCCAACGGGGCCGGGAAGACCACCCTTTTCCACATGATTTCCGGGCTTTTGCCCCCTACCCGGGGCCGGGTGGTCTTCGCAGGGAAAGAGGTGACCGGACTACCCCCATACCTTCCGGCCGCCTTGGGTTTGGGGAGGACCTTCCAGATCCCAAAACTGGTGCCCACCTTGCCTCCGCGGGATAACGTCAGCGTGGGGCTGCCTTACCCGTGGAGGGGTTCTTTTTGGCAAGACGCCCTGCGATGGGCCCGCAGGCGGCGGGCCAGGGAAGCCGTTTTCCTGGCCCGCCACTTCCTGCAAAGGGTAGGGGAAAAGGGGGAGGAGAAGCCCCTGGAGGCCCTTCCCTTCGGAAGGTGGCGCACGACGGAGTTGGCCCGGGCCCTGGCGGGAAGGCCCCGCCTCCTCCTTCTCGATGAGCCGGCCTCAGGCCTGAGCCCCCAGGAAAAAGAGGCGTTTCTGAAGGCCATGAAGGATTTTTCGCGGCGGGGCGGCACCATCCTCTGGGTGGAGCACGACGTGCCTTTGGTGATGGCAGGGGCCGACCGGGTCCTGGTAATGAATGGGGGCCGGCTGGTGGCCCAGGGAACCCCTGAAGAGGTGCAAAAGAACCCGGCCGTTCAGGAGGCTTACCTGG
>JASBVX010000216.1 GCA_029960865.1 Bacillota bacterium
TGGACCCGGGCCCAGCCGCCTGTGTAAGGGCGAAAGAAACCTTCGTCTTGGGTCCAGAAGCCTGTCACACAAGGAGGAATCTCGAGGGCCCTGGGCATGAGATGCTGCGCTTCTCTGGCGACGCTGAAGCCGGGAAAGCCGTCCAGGTCATCGCCCGGGTCGTACCAATAGAAGCCTTCAAGGGTGACGGGACCTTGAAAGGTCACCTCGACATGATCCTCATCCCAGTCAGGACCGCCCCCTTCGGGTTGGCCGATGGACACCACCGTCCAGGGGCCTACCTGATCTCCCGGCTGGACATCGTAGAGCGAAAAGGGGGTTCCGGCACAGGCCCCTGCATTCTCTATCGGGAAGGTTTCTTCTGGAGGTGATTCTTCTTCGAAAAGAGGGCTCTTGGCTTCAGGCGGTACCTCTTTTTCAGCTGTGATGGGGCCGGCAAAGCTACATCCGGAAAGAACCCCAACCAGAAGGAAGAGACCTGCCCCCACCCAGACGGATGATTTTCTCTGCAAGCCGTTCCCTCCTCATCACGAAAATGCTTTTCCTTTGGAAGCCTCACCGGGTTTCCTCCAAGGGAGTCCCATCGAGCCATTGCCAGTGCCCATAAAAGCCCTGCAGCATGGGACCGAAAGCTTCTGCCATGGACCAGGGAAAATGCTCATGGATCAAGAAGAACTGCCCCTGATAATGCCCCAGAAAAAGGACATCCACCGTCTTTCCATGATCGATTTGGGCGGTACGAAAAGCCCAGGGGCGGACGATGACACCCTCTTCGGGACGGCCGCCGAGGGATTGCAACTCCTTCTGATAGGCCGCCACCGCTTCATCCTCGCTATAGCGGACAGGATAAAAATAAGTGGAGAGGCTCAGATCCTCCCCTTGGACCTGGAGATCGGACCGCAGCACGGGAAAAGGCCTCACTTCCACCGTCCAAGATGCAGCATCCGGGATGTAGGTGGACATCGGCAGCTCCAGAGATGCTACCAGCTGGTACGTCATGGTCACCTGAGACTCGTTTCCTTCCCCCACGTAGACGAGAAAATCCGCCCGCAGGGGCCGCTGGTCGCTTACGGGAGAAAAGGTCGACAGGGGGTGGGAGGCGAGGATTTTCTCCACCTCTTGGTATCCGGGGAGAAAGGCATAGTTGTAGCGGGCCGGAAGAGCAAAGACATAGGTATCGTTTCTTCCCAGCTCAGAGGGGTTGATGGGCGCCGCCCCGATCTGGAATTGGCCTTCCTGGAGCATCTCCCATTGATGGAGGGTGAAGATCATGATGGGAATGTCCTGGCGGGGATTCTCCGCCGTCCAAAGGGGGCTGCGCAGGAGGATCGTGGGCCCCGACGCCACCTTTTCGCCTGTTTCGCTCTCTCCCTTCCAGGTCTCCTCCACGGTGGTGTAGCCCTTCCAGTCGGAGGGAAGATCCACACGGAATCCGTAGGGGTCGCTGGTGAAGGTGATGGTCGTCGCCGTTTCAGGCTGGGAAGGGTTCGGGCTTGCCGCCGGCGGGGGGCCCTGGCTGCAGGCAGCCAGGACCAGGAGCAAAAGGATTGGCCATGCACGGCGGGATCGTTTCAAGGAGACGCCTCCTTTACCCGCTGAGACGCCTCCCTTGAAGAAACGTTCCTTTCCTCTAGAAGAGGATGGGTCTAGATCGGTCTCATCCCCGCTCCCGCCTGCTGGGGCGTCACGTCCTCCACCCTCTTGACGGCTTCCGCCGGAATCGCCACCCTCACCTTTTCGCCCTCCTTGAGATCCATGGCTTCCCTTCCCGAGACATCCACAAAGAGGCGCTGCCCATCTTCCAGCTCTACTTCCCAGCGGATCACAGAACCAAGAAAGCTTTTCACCACCAGCCTTCCCGGCAGGCCGCCTTCTCCGGCGGGAGAAAGCTGTATCTCTTCAGGCCTCAGGTAAAGAACCACCGGCCCGGAAAGCAAAACCTGGTGGGGAAGGGGAATGAACCCTCCTGCCACCTGAACCCGGTCGGGTCCTGCCGCTCTTCCCTCCACCTTGCTGGAGGTGCCGACGAACGTGGCCACAAAATCGCTCACCGGGTGATGATAGATCTCCTGGGGTGTCCCCACCTGCTCCAGGCGCCCATCCCTCAAGATGGCCACCCGATCCGCCAGGGCTAGGGCCTCCCCCTGGTCGTGGGTCACAAGAAGGGTGGTGATCCCCAGCATCCGTTGCCAGCGCCGGATCTCAACCCGCAACCTGTCCCTTACCCTGGCATCCAGGGCCGAGAGAGGCTCATCGAGAAGGAGCACCTGGGGATAGGGGGCA
>JASBVX010000217.1 GCA_029960865.1 Bacillota bacterium
TCCGGCGCCGCCTCCCGATCGAAGCGGATCGGCGCCGCGTACGGCGCCTCCCCGGCGGAAGCCAGAGGGCGACCGAACCGTTCCACCCCCGTCTCCTTGAGGGCCCAAAGGATGGCCCGGTAAGGGATGCGATGGGGGGGAATCCCGTGGTCCTGGCCGTGGCGCGTCAAGAAGATGGCCTGCCGCTCCGTTCCCTGGAGCCTACCTTCCCACAGCTCCACCTTTCCGTAAGGGGTGACCACCTCCCGGGCCACGGGGTCCTCCAGGATATCGGCCCGGTATACGCCGGTGCCTCCGATCAGGGCCAGAGCTGTCATGGCTGGGCCTTCTCCTCCTTCTCCAAAGCCGCCATCATCTCGTCATGGAGCTTTTCCAGGGAGCGGTCCAGCATCCGCTCCACCTCAGAACCCAGCTTCTCCAGGACCGCCGCTAGGAAACGCCGGCGTTCCTCCAGCACCGCCTCCAGCACTTCATGGGCCCTCTTTTGGACGTAGAGCCTCACCACCCGCCGGTCCTGGGGATCTCGATTCCTCTCCACCAGGTGGGCTTTCTCCATGCGCCGCACCAGATCGGTGACGGTGCTGGAAGCCAGATGGAGCCGCTGGCGCAGTTCCCCCATGGTGAGGCCGTCGTGATAGATGAGGAACTGGAGGGCATCGAACTGGGGCGGCGTCAGTTCAAAGCGGGTCAGAATGCGCCGCCCCTGCCGCCGCAGGAGAAAGGCGATCTTTCTCAGCTGATACTCGATCTTCTCGACAGCAGCAGGGTCGATCGTCATGATCCTCTACCGGCCGGCCACCCATTCTTCGTCGGCCGCCTTCCAGCTCACCAGTTCCCCAGGAGAAAACCACAGGGCCACTTCCCGCTCCGCCGTCTGGGGGCTATCGGACCCGTGGGCCAGATTCATCTGGATGTGGAGGCCCAGATCCCCGCGGATGGTTCCCGGCGCCGCCTTCAGGGGATCTGTGGCCCCCAGGCTCTGGCGGACCGCCTCAACTGCCCCAGGTCCCCCCCAGACCATGGCCACCACCGGACCTGACGTCAAAAAGGCGATGAGGGAGGGGTAAAAGGGTCGATCTTGCAAGCTTTCATAGTGCTTCTCCGCCAACGAGGAGGAAGGCTGCAAAAGTTTCATCCCCAAAAGCTGAAGACCCCGCTTCTCCAGCCGGGAGATAATCTCCCCCACCTGGCGCCGCTGCACCCCGTCAGGTTTCACCAAAACCAGCGTCCGCTCCAAATGAGCCACCTGACCTTCCCATCTTTTCTCTTGCCAACTGGACGTCCTCACCATAACCGGAACCGCCCGTCCCTTTCAACGCACCCGCCCAAGAACCTGCCGGTAGCTCTCCTCTACTGCATCCACCACCGCCGGCCACGGCAGCCCCTGTGCCGCCGCCCTTGCCTGGGCCCCCATGGCCTGGAGGCGGGGGAGGGGAAGGGATAGGATCTCACGCAGCTGCGCCGCCCAGGCGGAGCAGTCCCCCGGCGGCACGAGAAAACCCGTCTCGCCATCGCGGATGATCTCCGCCAGGCCCCCGGTGCGGCTGGCCACCACCGGCTTACCCAGGGCCATGGCTTCCAGGGCCGCCAGCCCCAGCCCCTCCTGGCGGGAAGGCACCGCCAGGAGCTCGATGGCGTCGTAGAAAGGGGCCAGGGAGGAGAGAAACCCCAGGAAGCTGACCCTCTCCTCCAAGCCCTCCTGGCGGATCTGGCGGCGCAGCTTCCCCTCTTCAGGGCCGCTCCCCGCCAAAAGGAGATGCCATGGGCGGTCCCTAGGGAGCTGGGCCGCGGCGCAAAGGAGGACATCGAGGCCTTTTTCGGGGCTGAAACGGCTGGCAGCTCCCAGAATGAAGGTCCCCTTCTCCAGTTGCCCGATAGGCTCCCCTCCCGCAGCGGGGATCTTCACCCCAGGCGGCAGCACCTTCACCTTTACCCCAGGGACGCCCCCTTCCTCCAGTTCTCGCCCCACCGCCTGGGAGACCGCCAGGAAGAGGGAGACGTCGTTCCTACCGTGCCGCAGCACCTGGCGCACCCCCAGGCGGCGCAAAAGATTCCCCTGGGGCAGAAGGGTATGGGCGGTAAAGATAAGGGAGGTTCTCCTCTGGGCACCCGCCGCAAGGGCCAAGGAAAGGGCCATCCAACCGTGGACATGGAGGATGGCCGGCCGCTCCTTCTCCAAAAGGTCCAGCAGGCGGCGCCGCGCCCTTCGTTGGGGAGGACCCGGGAGGTTGGGGACGGGGAGCCCAAAGAACCCATCACCTTCCCCTTCCCA
>JASBVX010000218.1 GCA_029960865.1 Bacillota bacterium
CGCCCGGGTACAGCGAGCTCATGGAGTGGGTGGACGCCACCATCATGCCCACTCCGGGGGCGGTAGGCACCATCATCCAGGTGGTGGCCCGGGAGGACAAGGTCAACATTGTGGGGGTGGATATCGGCGGCGCCACCACCGACGTGTTCTCCGATTTTGGAGGCACCTTCACCCGCACGGTGAGCGCCAACCTGGGCATGAGCTACAGCATCACCAATGTCTATGAAGAGGCGAGCTTCGAGAATGTCCGCCGCTGGGTTCCTTTTCCCATCGATGAAGCCCAGTTTGCCGATTGGGTCAGCAACAAGATGGTGCGCCCCACGGCCATTCCCCAGACGGTGGAACACCTGATCCTGGAGCAGGCCCTGGCTCGGGAGGCGCTGCGTCTTTCCTTCGACCACCACAAGCGCCTGGCCAAGAAGGTGGAGGCGGAGCAAAAAGGGCTGGGCAGCAGCTCCCTGGGCGAGGTGAGAAGGGCCGAAGGGGTCGACATCATCAAGATGAACCAGCTGGATATGCTCCTGGGTTCGGGTGGCGTCCTTTCCCATGCTCCCCGCCGCCAGCAGGCGGCCCTGATGCTCCTGGACGCCTTCCAGCCGGAAGGCATCACCCAGCTGGCGGTAGACAGCGTCTTCATGACCCCTCATCTGGGGGTGCTGGCCTCGGTCCATCCCGATATCGCGGCGGAAGTCTTCCGCCGGGACTGCCTGGTGCCCTTGGGGACGTCGGTAGCGGTGAGCGGCAAAGGGAAAGATGGACGGCCGGCCTGCCAGGTGAAGGTGGCAGGGCCTGGGGGCTCCGAGACTTTCTGGCTCTATTACGGGGAGCTCCGCCGTCTTCCCCTGGGATGGGGGGAAGAAGCGGAGATCGAGCTGATCCCTGAGCGGGGGATCGATGTGGGCGCAGGCCCAGGAAAGCCTCGCCAGGCCCGGGTGAAGGGCGGCGTGGTGGGGCTTATCTTTGACGGGCGCGGGCGGCCCATCGAACTCCCCTCCCAGGAAGCCCAGCGGCGGGCCCGGCTCTTGGAATGGTTGCAGGCCCTGGATGTGTATCCGCAGGAAGCCCTGGAAGCCCTACAGGGGGAAGAGGGGCCCCAAGAGGGGTCTCAGGAAGGGAGGAAGAGCCGTGGCTTCCGTCTATTTGGACGCCGAGCATCCAGTTGAGGTGTGGTCCTTCCCGCGCAGGCTTCCCCTGCCGGGGGAGATCCTGGTGGCGCCGGGGGATGAGGTGGAACCGGGCCAGACGGTGGCCCGCATTTCCCTCAGGCCGGGCATCCCCTGGGTTATCCCGGTGGCCCGGCTCCTGGGAGTGCGGGATGATCAGCTCTCCCAGTGCTGCCTGGTGAAGGTGGGGGACCGGGTCAAAACGAAGCAGGTCATCGCCCGGGGCCTTACCTCCGGGCTCTATGGGCAGAAGGAATACGAATCCCCCATCGATGGGGTGGTGGAAGATATCTCCGATCGGTCGGGGCGGGTGGTCATCCGGGAGGAATTCGGCCGGGAGGAACCCCCGGTGAAGGTGGATGTGGCCTTCGAGCTGGGGTGCCGCCCCCGAGATGTGCCCCAGCACATGCTCCTCAGGGTGGGCCAGGAAGTCAAAAAGGGAGCCATTCTGGCCAAGAAAGGGGAGCAGCAGGCCTTTTTCACCCGTTCGGTGGTGGCCCCCATCTCTGGAGTGGTGGCGGAGATCAATGCGCAAACGGGCCACGTGACCATTGCCCGCCCCTTCAAGGAAGTGGTGGTCAAGGCCTATGTGCGGGGCCGGGTGAAGGAAGTCCAAGAGCAAAGGGGCGTACTGGTGGAGACGGCTGCCGTCCGCCTGACAGGAATTTTCGGTCTCGGCGGGGAGCGCCATGGCCGGTTGAAGGTGGTGGTCTCCTCCCCCACGGAGGACCTCACCCCCGATCTCATCGACGAGAGCTGCCGCGGTCAGATCATCGTGGGGGGGAGGCTGGCCACCGATGAAGCCTTGGTGAAGGCGCTCCAGATGGGGGTGGCGGGGGTCATCACCGGGACCGCCCACTACCTGACCCTGGTGAAAGCCATGGGGGTGAAGCTGGGGGTGGGCATCACCGGCACCGAGGATGTGGACATGACCCTCATCCTGATGGAAGGCTTTGGTTCCCTTCCCATGCGGGAGGCTGCCTTCCGGACCCTGCGTTCCCTGGACGGCAAAGAGGCCTCCATCAATGGGGCCACCCAGATCCGGGCGGGGGCCATCCGGCCCGAAGTGGTGGTGCCCATGCCTTGGGAACTG
>JASBVX010000219.1 GCA_029960865.1 Bacillota bacterium
ACCCCTTCCTCACCCATTCCATGGCCGACGGCGAGAACGGCGCCTTGGGTATCATTGAGGTGACGCCGTAGGAGGGAGCCGATGCTTCCCGGTCCTGACGATTTCCTGGTCATGCCCCTCTTTGCCCATCTGGATGAGGCGGCCAGAAGCCACCTGGCCGCCCATGCCCGTTTCCGCCGCTTTGCCAAAGGCTCTTTAGTCTTCCAGGAGGCAGGCAGCCCTGACTTCATCTACGTGGTCATCTCTGGGAAAGTTCGCCTCTTTCAAACCCTGGCCGACGGGCGGGAGTATACCCTGGAACATCTGGGACCCCATGAGACTTTGGGCTCGGCCAGCGTGTTCGATGGGGGTCCCTACCCGGCTTCGGCGGAAACCTTGGCGCCCACCCTTCTCATGGAGATTCCTTTGGCCGCCATGACCTCCCTTTTGCATGAGCGACCTGAAGTGGCTGTCTCTTTCTTGCGGCTTTTCGCCCAAAGGATGCGCCGGGCCCATGCTCGGACCACTGACATGGCCCTGCGCACTGTCCACGAACGGCTGGCCTCCATCATCCTGCAGCTGTGGGAAGATCAAGACCGGCACGGGAGCCTCCACGTGTCCGCTCTGCAGCTGGCGCAGCTGGTAGGGGCCGCCCGGGAGACCATCACCCGGGCCCTCCATGATCTGCAGCGGCAAGGGGCACTACGCCTCGGCCGCGGGAAGATCGACATCGCCGATGAGGGCAAACTCTACCTGTGGATCCAAAGGTGACCTTTTTTGTGATGTATATCACAGTATTCCGGTCGGGTTTGATCTAATTTTGTGGCGGAGGTGAAATCGTGGGCGTCAAAGGGCTCGCCCGGTGGACCATGGGCTACTTCATGGCGGCCTACGGAAGTTTTCTCCTGGCCCAGCTCCTTTTGGTTTCGGGGCAAACGTTCCCCGCGGCTCCCCTTGCTTCGCCCTGGACCCTGGCGGCTGTCCATCTCATCACCATTGGGTGGCTCACCCTGCTGATGCTGGGTGCCTTGGGGCAGTTTCTGCCAGTGATCACTGCCACTTCGCCCCGGGGTCACGGGCTTTACCTGGCGGGACTGATCCTTATCCTTCTGGGACTTTTGGGCATGGAAACGGGGTTTCTCTCTTTGGGGTCGGGTGCCCTCTGGCTGCCCTTAGGCGGGCTGGCGGTCTTTGCCGGCATCACCTTGGATTTGGCGACCCTCGTGCCGCCTCTCTGGCATACCCGACCCCTTCCCTTTGCCGCCAAATTTCTGGTGGGCGCCCTGGCAGGTCTTTTTTTGACCTTGGGGTTGGGCATCGCCCTGGCTCTGGGTCTCGTTTGGCCTTCCCTCTACACCGCTTTGGGGTTGGGCCGGCTTTTCACCGCCGGCCTATTGGCCCACCTGACAGGGGGCCTGGGTGCCTGGTTTACCCTGACGGCCGTGGGGGTCTCTTATAAGCTTTTGGCCATGTTCTCCCTGGCTCCAGAGGAGCGAGGCACCTTGGGGAAGGCGGTCCTTTACCTGACCACCGGCGGCCTGGCTTTGGTACTTTTGGGGGCCTTGGTGTCCCTGCTGGCAGGGTTAGAGGCTTATCACCTCGTGTGGCTTGGATGGGCTGTTGCCGCCCTAGGAGGGGTCCTTTACCTCCTGGACATGTATTTTCTCTTCCGACAAAGGAAGCGGCGGGTCCTGGAGCTGAACAGCGTCTTTGCGATCTTTGCGCTGGCGATGATGGCCACCAGCGGCGCAGCCCTCCTCCTGGGCCGGATGTTCTTTCCACCCCTGGCTGCCGCCGCCCTCTACCTCTTCCTTTTCGGGTGGCTTTCAGGCCTGGGGCTCAGCCAGCTCTACAAAATCGTGCCCTTCCTCACATGGGTGGAGCGGTATGGCAAAAGGCTGGGGAAAGGCCCTGTGCCCCGGGTGCAGGATTTGGTGCAGGAAAAGAGGGCCCGGCCCTGGTTTCTTGGATATTTTCTGGCCGTCTTCCTGGCCTTTTGCTTCCTGGCCGCCGAAATTCCTTTGGGGTATCAGGTGAGCCAGGGGGCTGCCCTTTTGACTTCGGTCCTCATCGGGCGGGAAATATGGCGCAGCCGCAAGGAAGAAAGCGTGGTCGCCCAGGAAAGGAGGTTTGCCCATCATGGATGAAGAGACGACTGTCACCCTGGACGTGCGAGAGGACTTGAGACGGGGCCAGGAACCCCTCCCTAAGATCCTGCAGGCGGTGGACGGGCTCAAGCCTGGCCAGTCCCTTCGTCTGCTG
>JASBVX010000004.1 GCA_029960865.1 Bacillota bacterium
CGACGCGCTGGAGCCTCACATCGACGCCAAGACCATGGAGATTCACCACCAAAAGCACCACGGCACCTATGTCAACAACCTGAATGCGGCGCTCGAAAGTCATCCGGAGCTGCAGCAGAAATCCCTGGAGGACCTTCTTTCGGGGCTGGCCCAGGTGCCGGAGAGCATCCGCACGGCGGTGCGCAACAACGGCGGCGGCCACGCCAACCACAGCCTTTTCTGGGAGATCATGAGCCCCCAGGGGGGCGGGGAACCCAAGGGGCAGCTGGTGCAGGACATTGCCCAGACCTTCGGCAGCTTTGAAAAGTTCAAGGAAGAGTTCACCAAAACGGCCCTGGGGCGCTTTGGAAGCGGTTGGGCCTGGTTGGTGCTGAATCCGGCGGGGAAGCTGGAGATCATCGCCACCCCCAACCAGGACAACCCCATCATGGATGGGTATAAGCCGGTGCTGGGCCTGGATGTGTGGGAGCATGCCTACTATCTGAAGTATCAGAACCGCCGGCCCGAGTATGTGGCGGCCTGGTGGAACGTGGTCAACTGGCCCAAAGTGGAGGAAGGCTACGGGAAGATCAAGGGCTAGAGGAAGAAAAATAAGCCTCCAGGCCGCGGACGATGGCGTCCGCGGCTTTTTCTTCGTAGGCGGCATCTCTCATGATCTCCACATCTTTGGGGTTGGAGACAAACCCCATCTCGATGAGGATGGCGGGTGCATCCAGGGGCGTGATGACGTAGTAACGCTGGGCTCTCCCATATTGGGATACCAGGCGGGGGAAGCCCAACGATCGCGAAAGGCTTTCTTCCACCAGGGAGGCCAACCTCTCGCTGGCTTCCCGGTTCAAATTAAGCGGGCTGTAATAGACGGCAACCCCCCTCACTTTGGGCGAAGGAGCGATGTCATGGTGGATGGAGAGGACCACGTCGGGATGGGCCCCATTTATCAGGTCCACCCTGGCCTCTAGTTCCCGCGCGTTTCCCAGGAGGGGCTCGTCGGTGGTGCGGGTGTAAACGACCCTGGCGCCCAAGGCCGTCAGCTTCTTCCCCAGGGCCAGGGCCACCTCCAGATTCTTGTCTTTCTCCCGAAAATCCCCGATGGGGCTCACGGCCCCTTCATCCTTCCCCCCGTGGCCGGCATCGATGACCACCACCCGTTGGTCCCAGCGGGAAGGAGCCGGGGTCACCAGGATCCCTGCAGGATCTCGGCGGATGGCATAGGGGGGCGGCAAGGGAAGTTCCAGAGCAGCCCCGCCCTTTTCCAGGTATGCCCCCTTACTCAAGGCGTTGGCGCTGGCGGATGCCCCGGGGAAACGAAGGAGAAGGCTCTTATCCTTCACCTGGCTCTCTACCGCCACCTCTCCCGCCAGGCGAATGAGAAAGCCGCCCCCTGTCTCTTCCCAGTCCTCCAGCCGGCGGGAGAAAACGCCCTCCAGGAACCCAGCACCCACCTCCGTCAGACTCATGAAAAAAGGCTCCTGGAAGGAGAACTCGACCCCCCCAGAGGAGATCGACAGGGCCTCCCATTCTCCCGCCGCCAGGGGAAACCGCCAGGATGCGTCCGGGTGGGGAATCCCCAGGAGGGTGAGGCTAGTCTGGTGCTGACTCCAGGTGGGCCACCACCCCGGCGTTTCCACGCGAAACCGGGTTTTGCCTCCGGGAAGCCGCTCCAAAAGAAGACCTGCGTCCTCCCCCCAGGTGAGGGTAAAACGCCAGAGGCCTGGCCGGTATTCCTCATAGCGGACCTCATAAGGGTCGGCCGAGAAGGTCAGGTGACTTCCCTCTACCCAGCTTTCGTTTTCCTCGCCCAGAACCAGGCGAAAATAAGGGCCCCTCTGGCCGGAGACAGGGTAGATACCCGGAGCCACCTTCGGTGCGGGGTCGGCATAATAGGCTCCCTGGCGAAAGCTAGGAACGGGCTCCCTCTCGACGGCCGCCTGCGAAAAGGCCGAAGGAAGGGGTGACGGGGGCTCCCCTTCTTCGGGAGTTTCTGGGGGGAGAGTCACGACGGGGATTTCGTTTCCCCTGGTTCCCAGGCCCCAAGCACCTGCTCCTGCAAGGATCAGCAGCACCCAGAGGATAACCCACGGAAAGGGTTTTCTCTTCTCTTGCCTGCGCTGGCGGCGGGTCAGGCCCGCAGACATGGCCTTGTGCCCCCTCTTTCTTGGCTGGACGTTGCAACCTCTGGCGGCGTTCCCTACAATAGAAACCGTGCCGGCGGGTGTAGTTCAATGGTAGAACGGAAGCTTCCCAAGCTTCAGACGAGGGTTCGATTCCCTTCACCCGCTCCAATATGCTGGCGTAGCTCAGTCGGCAGAGCGAGCGATTCGTAATCGCTAGGTCGGGGGTTCGATTCCCCCCGCCAGCTCCAGTTTCAAAGCAGTGCCCTGCAAGGATCGGCAGGGCTTTTGTTTTACCCCGGGGTCGGTTGGAGCGTGCCCTTGCCGCAGGGCGATGACCGAGAAGGCGGCCCGACGAAAATCTCATGCAAGGATCGAGGAGACGAGAAACGACGACACCGAAGGCTAAATCCCTTCTGATCCCCTTTCGCTAGCCTCCACCGATCCAGCTCCGCCACACCAAAGCCACGTTGGCCGGCCGCTCCGCCAGGCGCCGCATCAGGTAGGGGTACCAATCCTTGCCGAACGGGGTGGCCACCAGCACTTTGTACCCCTGGGACAGCACTTCTTCCTGCAGGGCGGGACGGATGCCGTAGAGCATCTGGAACTCGAACCGATCTCTGGAAATGCCTTCTCTCTCGGTCCAAGCTTTCACTTTTTCGATAAGGCGATCGTCATGGGTGGCCACCGCCACGTAGCATCCCGCGGAAAGGGCCCTCTGCACCAGCTCCAAATACTTTTGGTCGATGATCTTCTTATCGTGGTAGGCCACCGACGGAGGTTCCATGTAGGCTCCTTTGACGATGCGGAAATTGGGCCGGAGAGGCAAAAGATCCTCCAGATCCTGGAGCGAGCGGTGGAGGTAGGCCTGAAGGACGATGCCGACGTTGTCCCGGCCCTTTGCGCGCAGGCGACGATAGATGGAGAGGGTGGCATCCACGTGGAAGGATTCTTCCATATCCATGCGGATGAAATGGCCTGCCGGAGGCGGGACGGCTCCCTCCCGGCGGGAAAGCTCTTCAGCCAGTTGCAAGAGCTCTTCCATGTGGCCAAAGGCCACATCCTCTCCAAGACCCAGGCCCAGGTGGCTCAGTTTCAAAGCCACGTTGCAGCGAAGCCCTTCCTCAGACAGCCTGTGCAGGATGTCGGTGTAGGCCTTTTTCACCTCTTCCGCTTCTTGGGGAGACTGGACCGCTTCCCCCAAAAGGGTGGTATTGGCATGGAATCCCTTCTCGTTGAGGCGGCGGACGGCGGCCACGCATTCGTCCAGGGTATCGCCGGCAATGAACTGTTTGACCCCCAGGCGGTCTCCGTGGCGGTAGGCGAAACGGGCAGCCCTGGGGTTCCGCGAAAGGGACAAAAGCAAAGAACGGGTCAAACTGGGCAAGGTATCCCCTCTCTCTTCCGGTTTTCATTGTAGCGCGGAGCCAGGTCTCCTCCGGAAGGTGGGATAACATAGAACGAAGGGGCCCTCCCATGGACAAGATCAAGCTGGCGATCCTCTATTACAGCGCCACCGGCACCATTTACGCCCTGGCAACTCATGCCGCGAAGGTTGCGGAAGAAGAAGGCACCGAGGTTCGCCTCCGCCTGGTGAGGGAACTGGCACCCCCGGAAGCCCGCCGCCAACCCCAAGTGGTAAGCTTTCCATGAAGCCCACGGTGACGACCCCAAGGCGGAGCCTGCGGATCTGGTGTGGGCCGATGCGCTGCTTTTTGGCCTTCCGGCCCGCGACGGCAATATGCCCGCCCAGATGAAAGAGTTTATCGATCCCTTGGGCCCGTCTGGGCGAAAGGGCTTTTGGCGGACAAGCCCGTCTCCGCCTTTGTTAGCACCCAGAACGTCCATGGCGGCCGGGAGAGGACCCTTCTCTCCTTCTACCAGACCGTGTATCATTGGGGGGCGGTGGTCGGGATCCCCGGCGACACCCATCCCGATGTATACCGGGCGGGGGCAATCCTTACGGCACCTCCGCCTATGCCGGTCGGGCAGGAGAAGCGGAGCTGGCGGCCATGGCCCATCAGATGTGCCGCCTTCTCGCTGACACCCGGGTACTGAAGAACCTTCATGCCCAAAGGGAGTAACCCCCATGTTGCAACTCTCGGTGGTAAAGTCCTTTCCTGGGTTCCATCTGAGGGTCGAGGCGTCTTTCGGACCCGGTGTCACCGCCCTCATGGGCCCCTCGGGCTCGGGAAAGACCACCCTTTTGCACCTTATTGCAGGGCTTCTTCACCCCGATGAGGGAGTGATCCGGTGGGGAGAAGAGATTTTTTTCGCCCCCGGCCGCAAGCCCCTCCCTCCGGAAAAGCGGCGCATCGGCTACGTCTTTCAGGACCTCGCCCTTTTCCCCCATTTGACGGTGTGGCAAAACGTCGTCTATGGCCTGCCCCGGGGATGGAATCCCCAGCAGGTCGATGTGGAGGAAGCTTTGCGGGAAACAGGCCTATGGTCCCTGCGCCACCGCTATCCCGGGCATCTTTCCGGTGGAGAGAAGCAGAGGGTGGCGCTTCTGCGGGCCCTTCTTCCCGGGCCGCGCCTTCTTCTCCTGGACGAACCTTTTGCCGCCCTGGACGAAGGAACGAAACGCCAGGCCCAGGAGTTTCTTCTCGCCATGCTGGGCCGCTACCATACGCCGGCTCTGCTGGTCACCCACGACGGCGACGATGCGGGCCGTCTGGCCCAAAGGGTCCACGTCATGAAAAAGGGCCGCCTCTACGTCGCGGAAGGTAGGGGAAAAGACACGGGGAAGGCGGAGGCTGGGGATGGGTAAAGGGAAGAAATTTCGTTGGTGGGCCGGTTTCGGCCTGGCGCTTCTTTTGGTTTCCTGTGGAGGGCCCAAGACCCCTGAACTGACGGTATCGGCCGCCATCAGCCTCAAGGATGCTTTGGAGGCTTTTCAGCCCATTTTCGAGAAGGAACACGGCGTCAAGGTGATCTATAACTTCAACGCTTCGGGGACGCTTATGCAGCAGATCCTGCAAGGAGCCCCGGTGGATGTCTTCATCTCCGCCGGGAGCAAACCGATGGATGACCTGGAAGCCAAGGGGAAAGTCCTGCAGGGCACCCGGCGGCCGGTAGTGACTAACACCCTGGTGCTGGTGGTGCCCCAGACCGTCCCTGATGAAAGAGCCCTCACCTTTGCCCGCATGGTGTCGGCAGAACCTTTCCAGCTGGCCATCGGGGAACCGGGGACAGTCCCGGCGGGGACTTACGCCAAAGAAGTCTTGGAGCACCTTGGGATCTACGACCGGCTCCGGGAGGAAAAGCGCCTTGTGTTAGCGGGCAACGTCCGCCAAGTGCTGGCCTACGTGGAAAACGGCGAGGTGGACGGCGGGCTAGTTTACAGGACCGATGCAGCCCTTTCAAAGAAAGTCAGGGTGACCGGTGAAGCTCCATCCGATTGGCATCAGCCCATCGTCTACCCGGGAGCGGTGGTGCAGGGAAGTCCTCAGCCTGAAGTAGCTCAGCGCTTTCTGCAGGAGCTTACGGAAGGGGACGGGAAGGCCATCCTGGAGCGGTATGGTTTTACGGTGGTTGGACCCTGATGGGCCCCCTCTGGCTCTCTTTGAAAGTGTCCTTCGTGGCCACCCTTCTGGTGGCGGCCTCAGGAGGCATCCTGGGGTTTTACCTTAGCCGCCTTCATTTCCGAGGAAAATCCTTTCTGGAAGCGCTGATGGTCCTCCCCATGGTTCTGCCGCCGACGGTTCTGGGATTTGCCCTCCTTTACCTCTTCAGCCGCCAGGGGCCCTTGGGCTCTTTCCTCCTCCATGCTTTCGGCTTTCAGTTGGTCTTTACCTGGTGGGGAGCTGTCCTGGCGTCAGCGGTGGTTGCCTTTCCCCTCATGTATCTCAATGCCACGGCCGCCTTCGGGGCGGTGGACCCCAAGCTGGAGATGGCAGCCCGCACCCTGGGGAAGTCTCCTTTTTACGTGTTCTGGACCATCACCCTCCCCCTGGCCTGGCCCACCCTTCTGCCCGGCATTGTCTTAAGCTTTGCCCGGGGTCTGGGGGAATTTGGCGCCACCTTGATGGTGGCAGGATACATCCCGGGGAAGACCGATACGCTGCCCTTGGCTATCTTTTTCGCGGTGGCCAATGGGAACGACAGCGAAGCCTTCGTGTACTCCGCCGTCGTTCTGGTCTTCGCCTTTTCTGTGGTGGCCTGGGTTCTGGCCACCAACCGTGGACGCCTCTTCCGGTAGATCATATGCTCCTGCCAAGGGAGGAATGGCGTTTGCGCCCCGAGATCGAAGAGGTTTTGCAGACCATCGAGGAGGAAGAGGAGAGACGTCGCCAGGAGGGGCGGCCTTCCCTTCTTTGCGTGGGACGGGACGGGGGCCGGCTCCTGCATCTTCTGGTTCTTTTGCGAAAACCCCGCCACGTCCTTGAGGTGGGCCTTTCCGCCGGTTATTCCACCCTTTGGATAGCGGCGGCCCTCCCTCCGGAGGGCGTCCTCACCACCGTCGAAAGGGATGGGGAAAAGATCGCCATGGCGAAAAACAACCTGGAGCGGGCGGGCTTGCTTGGGCAGGTGGAAATCCTGGAGGGCCCCGCCCTTTTGCGTCTGCGGGACGTGGCAGGCCCCATCGATATGGTTTTCCTGGACGCTGCCAAGGATGAATACTTGGACTACTTCCGGGCGGTGGAGCCCCTCCTGTCTCCGGAAGCGATGGTGGTGGCCGACAACGTCCTCTCCCACCGGCAAGAGGTGGAGCCTTACCTGGCCTATGTGGGCCGGCACCCTTCTTTCCGCTCCTTCACCTTTCCCGTGGGAAACGGGCTGGAAGTCACCCTGAAAGGCGCATAAAGGCTTTTCCTCGGGGAAATCCTTTTCCCCATGGGATGGGATGATGTCCTCATTGCCGTGACGGCTTTGCAGCGCAAGGTGGAGGTGGACTTGCGCGAGCTGGGCCCACCGCAAGACCGGGGAGAAGCCTGGGAAAAGTGGTTGCACCAGGTTTTACCCAGCGCCGATCTCTGCGTGGAAAGGGCTCCCTTGCCCGGGGATTACGTGGCCATAGCCTACCTGGATACCTTGGTGGATAAGCGTCGCCTTGCCGAGGATGTCTTCGCCATCCTTGTGGGGGCCGGGGACCGGGAAGATCCTCGCGGGATGGTGGCCGGCGCCCTCTGGAGCTCCGACCCCCAGGCGGTTCTCCGTCACCTCGGGGATGGCTGCGTTGCTCTCTTGATGGCAGGAAGAGAGAAAGTGGCCTTGATCCCTGTCGCCCAGCTGGAAGGAAGAAGTGTTTCCGCTTCATCGACGGAACCGGTCCTCATCGGACCCAAGGAAGCTTTCACCGAATCCCTGACCACCGCCGTCAACCTGGTGCGGCAAAGGTTACGGGACCCCCGGCTGCGCTTCATTTCCTTTCGGGCGGGGCGCCTTTCCCAGGTGCCGGGAGCCTTCCTCTATGTGGAGGGAATCTGTCCCGACGCGACCGTTTACCGGATCGAGAGGCTTCTCCCCAGGCTTCAGACGGTGGATTACGTGCGCAACACCTCCGACGTGCGGGACATCCTCTTTCCCGAAAAGAGTTCCGCCTTTCCCACCGACAAGCGGACGGAGCGCCCGGAAATGGCCGCCATGGCCCTGAGTCAGGGCCGCCTCGTCATCCTGCTCCACGGGAGCCCTTTTGCTCTCATCTTTCCCACCACGTTGAACGAGCTGACCCATGGCCTGGAGACCATGGTGGGAAGCGGCCTCTTGGTACCCACCTTCATCCGCTGGATGCGCTACATCGGCCTTCTGGGATCTCTTCTGGCGCCGGGTTTTTACGCGGCCTTCATGTCGGTGTCTCCCCAGGTTCTCCTCCCCGATCTCCTGGTGAATGTGGCGGCCACTCGCCAGGGGGTGCCCTATCCCGTCCTCTACGAGACCCTCATCATGATCCTCATCCTGGACGTGGTGACGGAAGCGGCCCTTCTGGCCCCTGCCCCCCTGGGCCAGACCCTCACCATCGTGGGGACCTTGGTGATCGGCCAGGCGGCGGTACAGGCCAAACTGGCTAGCAACTTCATGATCATCATCCTCGCCATCACCTCCATCGGCGTCCTCCTGTCGGCCGATATCCCCCTGGCTTATGCGGTGCGGCTGGCTAAATACCCTTTGACCGCCCTGGGGGGCGTCTTTGGCATCACGGGGCTCAGCGTGGGGTTGATTCTCCTTTCGGTAAGGCTGGCGTCCTTGCGTTCCCTGGATGTCCCCTACCTAGCCCCCTTGGGGCCCACGCGCCTCTATGACCTCCTTCACTACGCCTTCTTCCCCCTTCCCAAGGGGAGGCTCAAAAAGCCGCCTCAGACCTGGCGTCCCGAGACAACCCGGGGCCAGCACGCCGGGTGATGCCCTTGTACCGGATCTCCCGCTGGCAGCTGGCCCTCCTGGTCTTCATGGCCTCCTTTTGCATGACTCCCTTCACCTTTGCCGAAACGTACCAGCTCCTGGGGCGTTACCAGTGGGCCGCCTCCCTTCTGCAGGGGGGTGTGACTCTAGTGGGAGCGATGGGCACTGTCTTCTTGCTCCAGCGGCGGCCCCAGGAATCTTTCCCCCAGTTAGCCCAGCAGGCTTTGGGGAAAGGCTTGGGCTGGATCGTGACGGTGGCCCTGGGCCTCTGGATCTTGCTCTGGGGAGCCATGGGGAACGTCAACGTGATGGTCGCCATCCTCCACGACACCACCCTGCCCCTGACCCACCCCTATCTCCTCTCGGCCCTCTTTGTGGGAGCAGGGGCATTTGCCGCTTACTATGGCCCCGAGGTGATCGGACGGGTGGCGGAGGCATGGAGTTGGATCTTTCTGCCGGTGCTGGGGCTGTTGATCTTTCTCCCGTTTCTCTACGGCCATTTGGGGAGGCTTTTGCCCCTCACAGGGGTGCCTCGGGAAGTCTGGGCGCCCGAGGTATGGGCCTATGCCCTGGGGGCCCGGGGTTTCTCCCTGGCCCTGGGGCTGGCGGGCCAGCTCCAGGAGGGAAAGCGCCTCTTCGGCCCCGTGGTGGGGGGGAGCCTGGCGGCGGTGGCCGCCATCGCCCTCCTGCGCCTGGCTCCCCTTACCCTCTTTTTCCCCGAGGTGACCGCCCGCTTCCGCTACCCCGTCCTGGAGGCCATGGATGCTATTCGGGCCACCGGGCTGGGCATCCAGAGTTTTCTGACCATCACCATGGCGGTCTGGCCTTTGGTGAGTTTTCTGGTGGTGGCCCCGACCCTTTATGCCGGGAGCTTTCTTCTGGCCCGAGCCTTGGGGATCCGTAACGTTTCCTGGGTCTTGGCGGCGGCCGCCCTGCTCTGTGTTTTCCTGTCAGGGCAAAGGATCGCCGTGCCCCTTTTGAGAAAGGAGGTCCTGTGGTGGTCTTGGGGTGGCTACGGCCTCACCGTCATCCTCCCGTGGATCATGGCCTGGCGCCTGCCCAAATCCTCCTTGCCTTCCTCGCCCTCTTCCTTCTGACGGGTCCTTTCCTGGGCGGGTGCGTCGACATGGTGGACGCCAACCGGGATGTGCTGGTCTACGGGTTGGGCCTGGACGCCGGGGAAGAAGGTGGGGTGGTGGTGACCCTTCACTTCTTGAGCCCCTCGGGAGCCTCAGGAGGAGGGAGCCCGGTGGGGTCCCTGGGTACCGGCGCGTCTCCTTCCGTGCAGCCTGTCACCCTTTCCTCCGGGGGTAAGACCTTCAACGACGCCCTGGAAAAGCTGCGCTTTCAGGTTCCTGGTCGCATCTACCTGGGGGACGTGTGGGCCATCTTCTTTGGAGAAGAGCTCACCCACCGAGGCCTGGGGGAAATCATGGATGCCCTCCTGCGGGAGACCTTTACCCTCAATTCGGCGTACGTGCTTTTCACGGAAGGCGAGGCTGCTCGCTTCCTGGCCCACGGCCCCCACGGTACCTCTTCAGCGTTGGCCGCCCTCAGCATCTTCGACGGCGACGCGGCCCGCACCGTCCCCCTCCATCCCATGACCCTTTGGCAGCTCTACAACGCTGTCTGGACCGATTACTGGGTGGACTGGGGCCCCTTGGTGACGGTGACTCCCTCGGACGCGAAAGTTGTGGGCCATGTCCTCCTGCGCTCCGGTCGCTGGCAGACGTCCCTGCCCATCGGGGAGGACGGCACCCTTTTGACCAGCATCCGACCGGGAGGGCGCGCCCAGCTCACCCTACCCCTGGCCGGAGGGCTGGGATCCTTCCGCTTTGCCGCCCTCACCACGGCTTCCCGAGTGAGGGGAAGGGAGGTGGAAGTCACCATCAGAGGGTCGGCTTCCCTGGTGGAGTGGCGGGGCGAGACCCATCCGCCTTTGCAAGAGCTGGAGCTCCTATTGAGCGACGCCCTCCGGGACCGGATGGAGGGCTTCCTAAAGCGCATGTACCGGGAACAGAAGATCGATGTCCTCAACCTGGCGGAAAAAGTCAGGAGCCGCAGCCCCGGGGGCGTTCTTCCCGGAGATCTTTCCCAAACCCTGGCGGATTTCACCTTCGTGGTGATCCCCAAGGTGACCCTCAGTGATACGGCCCGCTCCCACTGAGGGCTCCGAAGCTGGCTTCCGGACGGCGCAGAGCCAGTTGTAGGCGGCCCCGAAGGTCTGGGTCAAGGCCGCGGCAGGGAAGAAACCGATGATGAGAAGTGCTACCCCCACCAGACGGATGAGGATCTGAACGACGAGAAGCCCCAGGACGCTGACAAACTGCCCCTGGGTCAACCGCCAGCTTTCTGCCAGGGCCTTGCTAGGGCCTATCCCTTCCGCAAGGGCCTAAGGGTCAAGAAGTGGCGTGCCCAGATGGAAAAGCTTATCCCCAGTATGGGGCCCGGCATGAGACTTGAGCCTCCGAAACCGGCGCCTGCCTCGAAGTGCCGGCCCTGGCCATGGTACCATCCGCATTTCTCTACAGAGGCCAGTTCACCTTCCCCTGAAAGACCTCCCGGGCCGGACCGCGGAGGATGACCTCATCATCCCAAATCACTTCCAGAAGGCCACCTGGAACCTCCACCGCCACAGGGGAGCGACCATGGCCCAGCAGGATGGCGGCAGCAGCTGCGGCAGCAGCTCCGCTGCCGCAGGAGAGGGTTTCTCCGCTCCCTCTCTCCCAGACCCGGAGGCGGATCTTCTCCGGCGAAAGGACCTTTACCACCTCGGCATTGGCTCCCTCCGGGAAGAACGTTTCCGCCGCCAGGGCGGGCCCCAGGAGACTGAGAGGGATATCCTCCAACCGGGAAGGCAGATGGGGAGCATCCTCGAGAAAGAGAACCACATGGGGATTTCCCATGGAGAGGGAACTCACCGGCAGGATCTCACCCAGAACCTCCAGGGGGGCTTGCAGAACCGCCGGTCCCAGGGCTGTTTGCCGGGTAGCGGGCAGGAGAGTGGGCACCGAAGCGGGGTCCAGGCGGGGTTGTCCCAGGTGAACGGCGGCTTCCTCCGGCGCAAGAACCTCCACCTTGACATCGCCGGCATCCGTTTCTACCACAAGATGTTCCTGGGTGTATCCCCGCTGGTGGGCCAAAAGGGCAAAGGAGCGGAGCCCATTGCCGCAGATCTTTCCCCGGCTGCCGTCGGCGTTGTACATCTCCATCCGGAGAAGACCGGGTTTGTGCCCCGGACGCATGAGGATGATGCCGTCGCTTCCCACCCCGAAGTGCCGGTGGGAAAGGCTTCGAGCCACCTCATCCCAGGGAAGGGGCGGAAGCTCTTTCTCCAAGCCGTCGAAAAAGAGGTAGTCGTTCCCGGTGGCCTCCATCTTGGTAAAACTGAGTTCCACACCATCATCCCTTTCTCGGAGGATATCGACCGCTTTCCCGGCGCGGCCGACGACCGACCATTTTCCCTTGGTTGCCGCTTGCCTCTTTTGCTACACTGGTGACCGTCTGAGGGTCATGACACGCCGAAAGGGGCCGGGGCATAAACTTGCCGATGATTGCAAAATCTGGAGGATGGCAGCAGGAAACCGACAACCACCTGACGAATCTTCGTTGGACCGAGGTTTTGTGGGCAAGGAGGGTCCCGGTCTGAATTCCATCCGCCTTCTCTTCCGATCAAAGGTAGCTCTCGCACTCGCCTTTTGCACGGCAATCTCCGCCCTTTTCCTTGGCCTCTACCTTCACCATACCGCGTACCGGGTGGTTCTCGGCGATACCTTCGTCGGCTATGTGGACGAGCCCCAGATCGTCGATGAAGCCATCCGCCGGGAAGCCCTTTCGCGGCACTGGAAGCCGGAAGAGTTGGTTCTTCTGGAACGGCCTACCCTGGTGAAGACCCATTCCCTTTCGTCCCTTCCCTCCATGACCCCCGATCAGCTGGCGGCAGCTATGGGTCCCCGGCTGATTTTCCGGGTCAACGCGGCGCAGATCTGGGTGGATGGTCAGAAACGGGTGACGGTGCCGTCGCCGGAGGAGGCGGAGGCGCTTCTGGATGAGCTGAAAGAGGCCTATATCCGGTGGGTGGGTGCGGATAAAGAGAACATCCAGGTGGTTTCGGTGGAGCCCATTGAAAAAGTGGAGATTCGGACGGCTCTGGTGGATCCATCCCAGGTGCTCCGGAGCCAGGAGGAGGCCCTGGCCCTCCTGCAGCAGGCGCCCCTGGTTCAACAGGTGTATCAGATCCAAAAGGGCGATACCCTCTGGGCCATCGCCCGGCAGAACAACCTCAGCGAAGAAGAGATCATGGCCGCCAATCCAGGCGTGCGCCCCAACCTTCTTCAGGTAGGACAGGAGATCAACCTGACGGTGCCGGACCCGGTCATCACCTTCCGCAGCAAGGAAGTTCGGGTGAGGGAGGAGAGCATCCCCTATAAAGTCAAGACGGTGCAGGACAACTCCCTTTATCCTTGGCAGCGGGTCACGCGCCAGGCGGGGAAGAACGGGGTCCGCCAGGTGACGACGGAAGTGGTGCGCGAAAATGGGCGCATCATTTCGGTGGAGACGGTGGAAGAAAAGGTGCTGGAAGAGCCCAGGGAGGCCATTGTGGCGGTGGGCAGCAAGGCAGTGGACATATCCGCCAGCGGCAAGTTCATCTGGCCTACCAACGGGGGGAAAGTCACATCGTCCTTCGGGCCGCGGTGGGGAAGTTTCCACTCGGGCATCGACATCGGAGTCCAGGCGGGCACGCCGGTTTATGCGGCCGACAGCGGGTACGTGCGGGCAGCAGGTTCCAGCGGCGCCTATGGGTTGCGGATCATCATCGATCACGGCAGCGGTTATTCCACCCTCTATGCCCATCTTTCCAAGATCACGGTCAACGTGGGGCAGAAAGTGACCCGCGGCGATCTCATCGGCCACACGGGGCGGACAGGCCATACCACAGGCCCCCATCTCCACTTTGAGATCCGGATCGATGAGGTGCCGGTGGATCCCCTCCGCTTCTACCGCTGATTCAAGCTTCTCTCAAGATCCCCAAAGGGGTTTGATAAGGTCCTTGGCCCAGGGGGTTGTCCCTCAGGGCTTCCCGGATGAGCTCCCGGGGAGCTTCCCTGGAGGCCCCTAGGATCTCGCTCCCCAGATCGTTGACGTCGACGACGGCCACATGGATGGGGGAAAAGCCTTTTCCCCGCAACCTGCGGGCGACCGTTTCCGCCACCCGATCGGGATGGAGAGGGGCCAGCGTGACGCGGGTGTTGTAGGGAGGCTGGGTCCAGGCGGTGGGCCCATCGATGGCGGCGACTCGCCGGCCGGCGATGCGGTAAAAGTCGCCGCTCCGACCGAAAGGGCGCCCCAGAACATGGATGGCGGCGGCCAGAAGAATCCTCGGAACGCCGGCTTCCCGGATGGCCAGCTCCATGGTTTCCGGTTTCCCCAACCCAAAGCCCCAGCTGACCTTCCGAACCTTGCTCGCCAGGAAGCGGGCCAGAGGCCGGGGACGGATATCGGCGATGGGGATGCTCCGCCCTTGACTGCCCGCTACGGCTTTTTCGCTGAGAAAGACGATGTCCCCTTCCTGCAGATGGGGATGAAGGTAGAGGGCGGTGACCTCGGCGATGTCCTCCCCTTCGAGAATCACATGGGTTTTGATGGTGAGGCGGCGCCACTCCTTGTTTCCGATGCGGATGACCGTATCCCGGACCACCCCGCCAAGGGGTGTGGCTCGCGATTGGGCCAGGATGGGATCCTCCATGGTTGACCTCCCCGCTCCTTAGGATAAACCGGAAGGGGCGATTTATCTCACCCTGTCGCCTTTCGCAGGATCCCGATGGGGGTGAGGTACGCGCCCTGGCCCAGGGGGTTGTCCGACAAAAGGAGGGCCAGTTTTTTTCGATCGACGCCCGGCGTGGCTCCCAGGATGGCGCTTCCCAAATCGTTGACGTCCACGATGGCGGCTTCCACGGCGAAGGAGGAGCCCTTGGCCTCGGCGATGGTTGCGACCCAGCGCCGGCAGACGTCATCGGCGTGGAGGGGCATTAACGTGACGCACTGGTCGTAAGGGGGAGCGGTAGGTTCCCCGGGGCCATCGCTGGAAGCCACTCTCTGTCCGGCGATGCGATAGAAGACCCCCTGCAAACCCAGGGTGCGGGCCACGGCATGAAGGGCGGCAGCCAAAAGGATCAGGGGGACCCCTGCTTCCCGAATGGCCATTTCCATGGTTTCCGGCTTGCTGAGGCCATAGCCCCAGGGGACCCGCCGCACTTTGGAGGAAAGAAAACGGGCCAAGCGGCTGGGGCGAACGGCATGGACGGGAATGGCTCTTCCCTGGCTCCCCGCCACCGCCTTCTCGCTGATGAAGATGAGGTCTCCCGGCAGGAGGTGGGGCAGGGTGTAGGAGGCGACCACCCCGACGATATCTTCGCCCGCCATGATGACATGGGTTTTGATGGTGAGGCGCCGCCATTTCTCGCTGGAAAGCTCCACCGCCGTGTCCCGCAGGATGCTTCCCGCAGGAAGGCTCTGGGAAAGGGCCAAAAGTGGGTCGACCATGAATAAGCCCCCTCCAATTATTTTCATATCCAGCTCCTTGACGGAGGAGGGTGGGAAAAGTTCCAAGTCAGGGAATGCGACGCAGGATCCCGATGGGCGTGATGTAGGGGCCCTGGCCCAAGGGATTGTCGGACAAAATCTGAGCCAGTTTTTTGCGGTGGACGCCGGGGCTGGCCCCCAGGACGGCACTTCCCAGGTCGTTGATGTCGACGATGGCGGCTTCCACAGGGAAGTGGGGTCCTTTCCAGCGGCGAATGCGCTGCACCAGCTCCGCGCAGATCTCGTCGGAGTGGAGGGGCATCAGGGTGACGCACTGGTCGTAGGGGGGAGCGGTAGGTTCGTCGGGCCCGTCGATGGAGGTGACCCGCTGGCCGGCGATGCGGTAAAAGTCGCCTTTGCGGCCGAAGAGCCGGGTCACGGCGTGGACGCCTGCCGCCAGGAGGATGCGCCATGTTCCCACTTCCCGGATGGCCATCTCCATGGTCTCCGGTTTGCTCAGACCGTAGCCCCAGGGTACCGGCCGCACCTTGGAAGACAGAAACCGGGCCAGCCGGCCCGGCTGGATCTCTTTGACGGGGATAGCTCTCCCCTGGCTCCCGGCCACGGCTTTTTCGCTGATGAAGATGAGGTCGTCGGGCTGGAGGTGGGGGAGGGTGTAAAAGAGAACCACCTCCACGATGTCCTCTCCGGCCAGGATGACATGGGTGCGGATGTTGAGCCGCTCCCAGCGCTGTTCGTCCACCTCCACGACGCTGCGTTTGACGATCTGCCCCCTCAGCTGAGGGTCCTGGGGGGGAGGGATGTCGGCGCGTTTTGGCAACGGACTTCCCCCCTTATCGAGGCTTCTCCCTGACGCTTATGCCAGCTACCGAGAACATTTGACAGCGACCGGCCCCCTCCCGAGGAGTTACCATAATGTCGGTGATCAGGGTGAGGCGTTGGGTGGCAGTGCTGGTCATGATGGTCTTTCTTCTGGCCGGGATGGCCTTTTGGATCCCATGGCCTGCCCTGGGGGGCTGGACCCTGGAAAAGGAGGCCCTGGCCCAGGGGATGCCGGCCCTCCAGAAAGATGGAGTGCTGGTGATCTATCCCCCTGGCCATGAGGAAGAGGCCTCCTGGGTCCTGGAGGGTGTGCTTCAGTACGTGGATCCCGTCTTTACCCTGTTGCACGCGCGCCGGCCCGACCACATCCGGGTCATGGTGGCGGCTGACCAGGAGGAGCTCCGGCACGATCTGGGCACCTCCGAGGCACCCCTGGGGGCCTATTGGCAGGACACCCTCTGGATCCTGGCCCCCTCTTCCTGGCCCGGCGGCCCTGTGGATCGGGAGCGCTTCCTGGCGGAAGGGCCTATCGCCCATGAGCTTGGCCACATGGCCCTGCACCGGCGGGTGGGGGAGAAGGTGCCTGTCTGGCTGGATGAAGGGGTGGCCCAATGGGTGGATGAGAAGGTGACGGGCTTCCTTTGGCTGGAGGGATGGCCGCGACTGGAGGAAGGGGAGGGCTTCAGCTATCAAGACCTTTCCCGCTGGCAAGTGGATGATCTGGCTGTGGCCTACCTCCAGTCCTACCTCCTGGCGGCTGAAATCGCCCGGAGCCATGGAGGAGAGGGTCTCGCTCTTCTCCTGGACCGCCTGGAAAAGGGCCATGCTGTGAACCAGAGCCTTCGCACCGTTTTGGGAGACGGCTACCCAGGCCTTGTGGCCGGTGATGCCTGGCAGGCGCCCCTCCTCTCCCCATGAACCTGGCAGGACTCTTCCCTCTTCACGCAGAATAGGCTCCAGGAGGTGGGGCTGTGGATAAGATCCTCATCGTGGAAGATGAGCGTCCCATCGCCGAGATCCTGGAG
>JASBVX010000220.1 GCA_029960865.1 Bacillota bacterium
CGCCGTCGCCGCGCGCGGGACTGGATTGCCACTTAGCGCGCACCGTAATCCCCGACCGGACTCCCGCGAAGGGAACAGCCTAGGGGATTTCCCCGACGGCCGGGCTCGCGCCCTAGCCCTTTTTGCAGGCGCGGTTTCGCCGGCAGATGCCGCCGCCGCCGGGCCCGACGACGGCGGCATGAACCCGAATTCCACCCCGCCCACTCAGGGCAGGCTACGCTGCACACAGGGTTCGACTGCATGCAGGTTCTTCCCCCGCATCCTGGCCATGACACCAAGATTGCGGGCCTCCGCGGAGCTAGGGTACTGCCCGCATGCCATTGCAGGCTCCCCCAACTCCTTAACTCCCAGCACCGACCCCCAACTGGGCGTCAGCAGCCGGCACCAGGAACTTCATCGCTGTGCCCGACGACGGATTTTTAGGCCCGCCTTCAGGACCGGGCGACCGACTAGGATACTGCGCCACCCGTGGAAACATGTTTCATTGTCAAGCCGAAAATGATTATACCAGTAAAAACGATTCCAGGCGACGGCGACCTTTGCCAGCCGGCCTGTTAGGGTTTCATCTCCCGCTGGGCCTCCAACCGCTCTCCCATGAAGGCGATGATCTCCAAAAGCCCCTGGGCCCTTTCCCCCAACGGGAACGCTTCCCGGCCGGCGATTTCGAAGAGACGCCGAGCCTTTTCCCGGGCTCCCTCCAGGCCAAGGAGGGTCACATAGGTCACCCGGCCGCGCTCCTCATCCAGCCCGCCGTCCTTCCCCAGGGTCTCCAGGTTCCCCGCCACATCCAGGACATCATCGGCCACCTGGTAGCCCAGCCCCATGGGCCCCGCAATCCGCCGCAACCATGCTTCCTCTGCCGGACCCGCCCCGGCCGCCAGCCCCCCCAGCAAAAGGGATGCTTCCAAAAGGCACCCGGTCTTGCGGCGATACAGGCTCTCCAATTCCTTCTCCCCCGCCGCCTGGCGCTCCCAGGAAAGATCATCCTGCTGGCCCCCCACCAGACCCAGGGACCCGGCCGCCCGCCCTAAAAGAACTACGGCCCGCAATCCCAGGTGGGGCGACGGCCAGGGGGCTTCCCCCAGCCACTGGAAAGCCAGCGCCTGCAAGGCATCCCCCACCAGGATGGCCGTCGCCTCCCCATACTGGCGGTGGACTGCCGGCAGCCCGTGGCGGTACTGGGCATCATCCATGGCGGGAAGGTCGTCGTGAACCAGGGAATAGGCGTGGAGGGCTTCCACCGCCCCTGCCACCTGGTTCACCCATGGTGGAGCGTCTGCCCCTGCGATGGCCTCGTAGGCGGCAAACACCAGGGCCGGTCGCAGCCGCTTCCCTCCCCGGAGGGCATGGCGCATGGCCTGATGGAGGACCGCCGGCGGTTCTGCGGGAGCGGGAAGGGCCATCTCCAGGAAGTCCTCCACCTTCTTTCGCCAAAGGGCCAGGCGCTCCATCAGGCCCGCTCCTCTTCGATGTCGGCAAAGGGATCCAGATCCAGGGTGCCTGCCCTTTCCACCAGGACCTCCACCCGTTTCTCCACCTGGCTCAAGCGGGCCTGACAAAAGGCCAAAAGCTCCAGCCCTCTTTCAAAGGCGGCCAGGGATTCTTCCAGGGAGACCTGCCCCTCTTCCAGCCGGCGCACGATCCTCTCCAGCTCCTCCAACGCCTTCTCGAAGGTTAAGGATGCCTCTTGCGTCATAGCCCTCCCCCTCTTTGCCCTCAGTCTACCATGGCGGGTCCCGGGGAATCGGGATCCTGGCACCGCTCAGTAAAAGCCCCGGCGCTGCGGGGACGGGTTCGCCATGATGCGCAGGAGGTCCAGGAAGCCTCCTGCAGGGCGGCGGGCCTCCCGGGCCGCCGCCATCTGGTTGAGGTTTTCCACCAACGCCTGCCTCCGCCGGGCAGAAGCGATCAGGGGTGGGAACGTGGCGTGTGGATCCCCACCCTCCACGGCGGTGGCCAGGCGGCCGGAGGCTTGCCGCCACTGGGCCAAGGTGCCGTCGCGGTAAAGGGCCCCCAAGGTGCTGGCGGCTTCCTTTACGGCGCCTCCAGCTGGGTTTCTTCTCAGAGATCCCCCAGATCTTTCGCCAGACCCACGGCATCTTGGGTCTGGTGTTCCTGGTAGAACCGGGCCATCCCCCGAAGTCTTTCCCGGAGGCCCAGGGCCAGCTTCAGATCGTCCCCCGGCCGTTTTTTTAAGGAGATGGACTGCAAGAAGGTTCCCTGTTGTGCTTTTTC
>JASBVX010000221.1 GCA_029960865.1 Bacillota bacterium
GCTTGGCCAAGGGGACATCCCAAAGGGGATACCAGCGCTGGACATCCTCTTCCCAGGGAAGATCGGAAGAGAGAAGAGAACGCCACCGGAATTCTTCGGTGGCGTTTCGTTCCTCGCCCGCCCCGGGGACAAAGCTGTAGAAGCGAGCCCGGCGGTAGTTGTAGATGAGGTAGCCCAGGCCAGATGCTGCCTTTTGGGAGAAGGAAAACACGGAAGCCAGGAGCTGCCTTTCGTATCCCTTTTCCCGCCACACCTCCCCCAGCCCGTGGAGGGCCGGCACGGCATCATCAAGGCGAGGCGCCATTAGAAGAAACCAGCGGTAGCCGTAACCATCGTCAGAGGTTTCCCCCCGGACGCCGAACTCATCGCCCAGAAGCTGCAGGAGATGGTGCGCCTCTTCCAAAGCTTCCTCGAACCGCGACCCCTCCACCTTTTTTACCGCCAGGCCGCACCGACCGTCGAAACGCCAGGCCGTGGCCAGCTCCAGGGAAAGGGCCGCCCCCGGTACCCGGAAAAGGGGTTCCAGCCGTCCTTTTGGGGGCGCGCCCGCTCCAAAGATCATGTCCCAAAAGCTCACCGCCCCTGGCCCCGCATTTCCCGTTCGATTTTCTCCAGGTACTGCAGGCGCCGCTGGAGGGACGGGTGGGTGGCCAGGAGCTCCATGAGGGACTCACCGCTCAGCATGGGCACGATGTAAAAGGCGTTGAGCCCCTCCGCTTCCCGCAGATCCCGTTTGGGCATCCGGTCCATGGTGCCGCTGATCTTCAAAAGGGCCGACGCCAGGTGGGAAGGGGCTCCAGTCAAAAGGGCAGAGCCGCGGTCGGCGGCGAACTCCCGATATCGGGAGAGGGCCCGCAGGAGGAAGAAGGAAAGGAGCCACACCACCAGGGAAACCAGGTACACCAGGGCGACGGCGTTACCGTTGCGGTCACGGCGGTCCACAGGACCTCCAAACCAGAAGAACCAGCGCATGAGGTAGCCCGCCAGGGTGCCGAAGAAGCTGGCCAAGGTCATGACCGTGACGTCCCGGTTGCGGACGTGGGTGATCTCGTGGGCCAGGACCGCTTCTACCTCTTCCGGCGTCAGGGTGCGCAGGAGTCCTTCCGTCACCGCCACCACCGCATGCTGAGGGTCCCGCCCGGTGGCAAAGGCGTTGGGTACCGCCGTGGGCACCACCGCCACCCTGGGTTTGGGGACATCGGCCAGCTGGGCCAGGCGGGCCACCATGGCATGGAGCTCCGGGTATTGGGCGGGGGTCACTTCATTGGCTCCCGACGAAAGGAGCACCAGCTTATCACTGTAAAAGTACTGCAGGCCCATCATGGCCCCCACCACAACGAAGGTAAAGCCGTACCCGGCGCCGGCGCTCAGAAGCACCCAGACGAAAAGGGCGTACAGGCCGAAAAGCAGGAACACAGTCAGCCCCATCCGAAAAGACAGTCCAGGATCGCGAAAACGAAGTTCCATCCCCATCGGCTCCTTTAAGCGGTACAGTAGTGCTGAGGCTATTCTATCACGGAGGAGCGCCAGAACCGGCGCCGGAGGAGGGTGGGCGGGTGGCTGATAAAGAGGGCCTGCGGGAGACGCTGGAGGCATGGCGGCAAGGGCTCCCCTTTTTGACCTGGGAAAAGGTGTCTCGGGGACGGCCCGACCGGGTCGCCATCGCTCTCTTCGGGGATGAGGGGGAGGATTCCCAGGAGGTGCGAAGCCTGGCCCTTCATGCCCGCACAGCCGGGGCGCGCCTGGAACGGTTCGCCGATCCCCTAACGCCCGGTGCTGTCCCCCTTTTCTCCCACAAGCCCTGGGAGGACTGGGTGGCGGGCGGGGTGGACACCGTCCTTTTGGCAGGGAAACTTTCCTTTGCGGGGCTTATCTATGGCGGCCTTTTGGGCCGGGTGGTGGCGCTGCAAAAGCAGCCGCTTCTGCGCACCATCCTTCCCCTGGCCCAGCTGAACCTGAGCCCTTCTGGTTTGGAACTCCCCTGCCTTCAGCAGCTGGCCAAGAGCGGGGTCGAAGTGATACAGGGTGTGGAGATTCCCTGAAAGGAGATGCCTATGCCGGATTTTGAAGCTGCTGCCCGGGAAACGGCCCAGCTTTTGAGCCGCCTCATCCAGTTCGATACCACCAACCCTCCAGGACAGGAGCTGGCCTGCCTGCAGTTCCTGCAAGAAACCCTTCGCTCCCTGGGGTTGGAAACCCACCTATATGAATCGGCCCCGGACCGGG